>DATEEE010000075.1:0-13286 GCA_035281285.1 Nitrososphaera sp. | reverse complement strand
AGCAATTCCGAGCCCCCACGGGTCGGCGTCAGCAAACACCACGACCGTCTTTTTCCATTCCTCGTTGAGGGCCTTTACCATCATTCTGGTCGCGCGGTCGGGCTCACCTGATCCCGTAAGCAGAATTGCGTTATACTTTTGAATAAAGCCGGACTTGCGGATGTTGTTGAGGACGGTGTCCTTCTCTACCACCATTACAAAGTCGGCCTTCACTTTTACGATTTCCACATCTCTAATGTTGGTAGGAATAAGCTGGGAAGTCGCCCTGCTGCCGAGATTGCAGTCAATGATGTCGCCGCCGACCCTGAGCGTAATGGGACCAGAAATCATGCCCTTTGGCTTTGAGGTGACGGAAAATTCCTCTCGCGGAACGCTCGTGAGCAGCTCGATCGCCTTGATCGCATCGTCCGAATCCTCCTGTCCGTTCCAGAACTTTTGTTTGTTCTTCTCATCGCCGACAGTGCTAAGCGTCGCATAGTACATCCCCCTGATCGTGCTCTCCATCTCCTCATCCAAAAGCTTCCGCACGGCATTGGCCATGACAAGGTACTGTGCAAAAGTGGGAATCTTTTTCGTGCTGTCCGGGCTTACTCCGACTTTCTTTTCGCCGATGGTCAGCATCCGCTTCTTTTCAGACCATACGGTGTTGTCATAGCCAATCTTGGGGACGTTGAGAACCGGCATGCTCTTTTCCTGAAGTATGTCGGCGCTCACGTCCTTCATTATGACCTGTATTCGCTTGATTACTTCCTGGTGGCGTTTGTCGCGTGCAGTCAATTACTTTTTCTTACCTCTCTTGTTTCCAATGACTTCGTCAAGGGTGCTCTGGTCATTCTTTTTCTTGCGCAGAGACTCTGGAACAGCCTCCTGCTTATCCGCAGTTCCCCTGGCCCTTGCTGCGGCGATTACTTGGTCGTTCGGCTGAGATCCCTCAGCTTCTTGTTCGATGCGCTCGCCAGTAATCTCGTCCATCTTCTCTGGCTCCGGCGTCCCCGCTATTTCGCCACTCAGATGGCGCTCTGCAAGATCTGTAAAGGCGGCTGATAGCTTTTCTGGGTCAACCTTGATCGACTCTGATATTGCGCTGACAATGAGCGGGATGTAGTGCTTGTAGAGGTTCAGCCTGTTCTTTGCCTCTTTAAGCCTGAGCTCCTTTCGTATCTGCGCGCTGACCTTCCTGTAGAGGTCCGACAGGCAGTACTTCATGTACTTTTTCAGGTCGCCCTCTGAGGCAATGCTCTCCTTCCCTGCAGTCTTGTAAGGGATTTTGGTCGAACAAATGTGGAAAAAGATATGGAGCGGAAGGAATTCCACGGCCCTGTCTGATCTGACCTCCGAGTTTGCGAACTGCTCCTTGGCCTCTTTCTTTGTGATGCCCATTTTGTTTATCTCGACTTCGGAGACGACTTCTTTGGCTACGTCTGAACCCTCGTCGTACAGCAGAGGAATCTTGTTCGCGTACCTGAAGAGCTTGAACGAAGGTATGTCGCCGCCGTACGCAATGCCGCACTCTACTATTGTCGGCCTGTTGTTGATAACGCACGTCCGCGAAGAATAGGCAGTAAGTGACGGCTTCAGAACCTTGACAGAAATCTGGGGTCTTTGCGTAGGCTGCTCGCCATTTTCGGGAGCGACATCCACCCGCGTTGTCACAATCGTGCATTCCGACGTCATGCCCGCAGTGAGGATCTCCTCGCCGATAGGGCTCAGGTGGTCCGTGTTAGCCTGCTGGAAGTTAGTCTGCTTGCAGACATTGACAATCTGTATGAGCTCTTGCTCGCTGTACTTGTCGGCCTGCTTGTTCTCAATGCCCGCCCTGGCAATGATGTCCTTTGCCTTTTCGCCAGACATCTTTTGAAAAGAACTTGAAAGGACCCCCTGAAGGGTGGTTTTTTGGTTGGTGTAGTTCATTATCGCCTTCTTCAGAGTCTGCAGGTCCATGTCCGCCGGATGCGGCAGCACTTCCTTGGCGGGCTGCGGCATAACTTGCGTCCTGCGCTCAAACGTGACTCTGCCGTCGTCGGTTTCAAAATCGATTATCGCATAGGGGTTGACTACGCTCGTCTGGCTGACGTATTCGTTTATCTTGCTCTTGATGTTATTCTTTGTTATCGGGGAAAGCTTGGCATGCAGCACAGCCTCAACTCTAAAGCCCGAGGCGCCTCGGATCATCTGCTCTTCGGCAGCAGCCTCCCTCTTCTCCAGTTGGATGGGCTTGTTTGTGCTAATGTCCGTCCTAAGCTCGAAATAGTATTCCCTGCCCTCCTCGACTGACTTTGACCACACCTTTATTGGGTGGATGGTGTCCTTGGTCGAGAACGCGGCAATCATTTTCAGTCCCACGCCAAACAGGCCGCGTTGCTGCTTTTCCACATACTTACCCGACGTTAGGAATGAGCAGACTGCCACCGGGACCTTGTCCGACGGCACCCCTATGCCGTTGTCCTCACAGGTAATCATCCACAGGTTATTCGTTAGGTCAAAAGTCTTGAGCGAAAGGGAAACCCTCGGAAGTATGTGGCCTGTCTCGCAAGAGTCGAGGGCGTTCTCGATCAGCTCCCTTACGGCCATGTAAAGAATCCGCTCGGTTGTAAAGCCTGCTAGGGCCGAATTGTCGACAAAGAACTCCGACTCTGCCTTCTTGTCGTACCTCACCTTGCCCTTTGGCTGGGCAGGCGGCGGTTTCGACTGCGAGGCAGCAACTTCGACCGTAGCCTTTTGCTTCAATTGTTGAGAATATTCCGATATCTCAATTTAAGTGATTGCTCAATATTTGGAATCCGCAGAGTCAAGAAAATTTATCATGTCAGAAACCGGCAACTTTACCAAATCGACGCACTGTGAAAAGTCTCTATTTCGTTTAATAGCCATCTGCTTCAATCAGTAACGGATGCGGCAGTTCGCGATAATTGAAGCTCCATCGATACTTGGCCTGCGGCCTACAGGAGTTGAGCTCCTGCCTGAAGCATTGAAAGCTGCGGGTTTGGTGGAGAAGTTGAACGCCGAATATGTGGGAAGAGTTTCTCCTCCCAAGTACAATCCAAAGCGGGATCAAGAAACACTTATGCTCAATCCAGACGCGATCAGAGACTATTCAGAACAACTCGCAAACGCAGTTACCGGCGTGTTGCGGGCGAAACGATTTCCACTAGTACTCGGAGGTGACTGCAGCATCACCATCGGTAATCTCTTGGCCCTGCGAAGGATGGGCAGATACGGGCTATTCTTCGTAGACGGTCACGCTGACTTTTATCAGCCAGAGGCGTCAACGACCGGAGAAGTTGCTGATATGGATCTAGCAATCTTGTCTGGTCGAGGACCCGAAATTCTTTCCAATATTGACGGTTTGAGGCCGCTGGTTCGGGACGAGGATATTGTCTTATTTGGTAACAGAGATGCAGAGCAAGCAGCTGGCTATGGGAGCCAAGATGTGCGAAAAACTAGCATTAACATTTTTGATTTTGACAGGATCCAGGAAATCGGAATCGCGAACGCTGCGTCGAGAGGTATTAGGAATATAGTCAGTTCTGGAACCCAAGGCTTTTGGATTCACCTTGACGTTGATGTTCTGAATGACAATATCATGCCAGCAGTTGACTATCGACTTTCTGGCGGAATCGGCCTCAATGATCTCAGTAAACTCTTGCAAATTCTGGTTCGTACTGATAAAGCGGTTGGAATGGATGTCACTATCTTTAACCCCAAATTAGATCTAGACGGTTCAATAGCACACAGGCTGGTTTCGAGCCTTGCTGCCGGGCTATCCTTCCCCTGATCAAAACAAGGTTTGCTATCCGAGATGCTACAGGCTATAACCACTAGTCTATCTGTGAACCATAAGGAGTCGTGGCATTCTTTAGTTCCTTCATCTCGAAACTTGGGAAATGCAACAGTATGCGTTTCCGCCCCTTTTGGACAACAATATAATCGGTGCCCGAGCCAACCACCGTTCCATCCACCACGTCCTTCAGATTAGACATACAGTTCTTCCGAGCCTGCTCGTAATATAATTTGGTGTTGACCACAACCGAGGACGATGCGATGGTGCTATACGTCATCGCTTCCAGAGGTAAATTGGTACGGGTTGTTCCTGCTGCTCTGATTGACCACGCCAAGCGAATTTCTTACGAGCTGGTACATTGGGTCGTGGCAGGGACATGCGCACATTGCAGTTGTAGTGGACATGTCGGACTTGGTTTCCTTCGTGAATCCGGGGCACGCGCCGTGCTCGTTCTTCAGACAGTCGCCGGTCTTCACAAATATGCTTTGTGTGAACTCTATTTATTATTTGAGATGGATTATCAGAAAAATCAGCCTTGCCTAATCCTCTTCGGGAATAGTCAACTGGTTGATATATTTCTGGTTCGAAGATTATTCTGATGGCAGAGCCAAAATTCAAGGCAGGCAAGATGGAGTCGTCTATCATATTTCAAAAAAAGCAGATCACAATCGGTGAGCGGTCAGGCATTCCCTTCCTGACTCTCGCCAACGAGTACGGCAATTCCTTGACGTACGAGCTCAGCCGTGCACAGTTTGACTCCCTCCATGAAGAATTGTGGAGGTTTGTCAAGGAAAGCCAACACTAATCATATATAACCTGCGTCAAGAATAGCCGCGATTGAGACGGCCTTGCGGGGGGATCTCTAGTGCGGCCTGACATTTTCAAGGCAAGCCTCGACCCATCGCTTTTCCGGATCTACAGAAGATACCTTTACTCGCGTTACAAAGCCACCGACGAGCTGGCCCTCCCGGAAGTTGTCCACGAAATAGCCAAGGACAAGCTCCTCCGGATGGCTGGAAAGTTTCGCGACAACGCTGACTATTTTGATCCAGGCTCGCAGCTAAATGTCAAAGTGGGAAGACACGTTCTTAACGGTCCAGTGGGAGTCGCAGCTGGCTTTGACAAGGATTGCGAAATTCTTACTCCGATGTCATACGTCTTTGGATTTCTTAACCCGGGAAGCGTCCTGCGTGATGCGCGCCCAGGAAACCCACAAAGGCCCAGAAGCAAGAGGACGGTCCGGATAACTGTTGACAACGAGCGCGAGGCAATAGTCAACGCACAAGGTTACCCGCACAAAGGTCTGGACAATGTTGTGGAGAACCTAGAGAAGTTTGCATCTGGCCCACGCGGCCACGCGAAAGTCCTGCTCAACTTTTCGGGCATCAGCGACGCGTATACTGAAGATTCGACGCTTGATTCGTGTCGTGAAATAATTTCACGGACTTCGCCGTACGTAGATTTTGGATTCGAAGAGAGCAGGACTTCTCCTAACACGGACTTTAACAGAGTCCTGGAAACTCCGGACTTTACCAGAAAAATCATAGACCTTATGAACTCACATGTTCCTTCTGGTCTCGTAAAGGCATCCAAGATTTCCCCATACTCTAGTCTAACGCCCTCCGAAGAAGAGCGTGAAAACAAGCTGAAGTGCGTCAGGGTGTTCCACGAAAACGGTGGTGACATGGTCGTGCTGGGCAATACAAGGTCCGTCCCGACGAAAGGTCTAGTCCCCAGGTTCGAACGGGATCATGCCGGTGAAAGTGGCAGACCACTTTTTCCTTACATGCTAAAGCTGGTGGAGACTGTACACACCAAATTCCCCGATCTTGCCATAGTCGCATGTGGCGGAATTTTCAGCGGCGAAGACGCCTGGAAGGCATACGAAAAGGGGGCGACACTCGTTTCCCTGTACACCGCCCTTACATTCCGGGGTTTTGGCCTCGTCAAGGAAATCCACGATTACCTGATCAAGAAACTGGCAGGCGATTCGCTAGAGGCATACCTGGAGCGTCGGGATTCCCGGCTTTAGGCCAAGGAGCAGGGTACGGGAATTTGAATTACTAATACAAACCCAGGCAATATATTGGAAAGATTTTAATGCACCTGCGGTCTCTTTCCTGTAAAAAGGGATTCACTAATTGGGAAGATTTCCAAAGGTCGTCCTTACGGCAGACCGCACATTAATGTCCCCTTATCGGGGGATATCGCTCGCCTCGTTCTTTGGCTGCGCGCCTGCTCTGGACTTTAACCGTGATCATAATTCGTTCTGGTACTACGTTCTCCGTAACCAGGTTACTCCGAGAGTCTTATTCGACTTTATCTGTAACCCAATAGAGCACACTAACGGTTACGCGAATTACGCACCGTACGGCCTCAGGAAGGTAGAGGCTGCGCTTGTGAGAGATGGATATAGCCGCGAGGACGTAGTAGTCGCCCACCCGGACTATGTCGAGAACTTTATCGGCCCCGAGACTCAGGTGGTTGGGACCTACGAAATGGATCCGCTTGGAATGGGCCCTGTGACCATGACATTTACCTACGGCAGAAAGCACATGTCATACGACGAATTCTACAACCGTGACCTCCACCACAGGATAAACGCCGCCAAGGCCCGGACGGGCAGCAAGGCAAAGGTCATCGCCGGCGCGTCGGGCACATGGCAGTACAACTACGATCCGGCAAAGATCGAGGAGTATGACCTGTACGGAATTGTCGAGGGCGAGCTTGGTGGAATTGGGCCAGAGATAGACGGCGCGGCAGGCGCCTTCTTTGACGCCCTCATAGGAGGGGAATTTGACGTGGCAAACCCGTTCAAAAAGAGCCAGTTCAAAGTCGAAATCAAGGAATTCGTTAGAAACGAAAAGACGCTCCACGGCAGGTTCATTCACTACTGGAACGAGCCCTCGGTCGACGAAATACCTAACATCATCAATCCAAGCATGCACGGCATGATCGAAGTCATGCGAGGCTGCGGGCGCGGGTGCAAGTTCTGCGATGTTACCCTGAGGCCGCTTCGGTATTACCCGGTCGAGAAGGTCCAGAAAGAGATAGAGATTAACATGAAGTATGGCGGCCTAAAGAACGCCTGGGTTCACAGCGACGACATTTTCGTCTACGGCCTCAACCCGAGGACGACAAAGAACATGCAGCCAAACCGCGAGGCAATCGAAGAGCTCTTTACGGGAATCATGGCAACCGGCATAGAGCACACCAACCCGACTCACGGGACGCTGGCAGGAGCAATAGCAGACGAGAGGCTTATTCCTAATGTTTCAAAGATAATCAGGTCCGGCCCGAATAACCACGTTGGCATCCAGTGCGGCTTCGAGACCGGCAGTACCCGGCTGATAGGCAAGTACGCCGATCGCAAGCTGGCGCCGTACCGGCCGGATGAGTGGCACTGGGTAGTCAAGGAAGGGATAAAGGTTCTTAACGAGAACTATTGGGTCCCGGCTTTCACCCTCATCATGGGTCTCGATAACGACGAGACCCCCGAGGATAGCTGGGAGACCATTCAGCTTATCCACGAGATAGAGATGGAGCAGCCGGAATCCAAATTCACGACGACGCCTCTTACTTTTGTGCCCATAGGCCTGCTTGAAAAGTCCGACTTTTACGACATCGGAAACACGATGGACCCGGCGAAACTGGGAGTCATGTACAAGACGTGGCAGCACAACTTCAAGTACGGGATCCAAAAGTTCATGAGCAAAGTGGGCAGGGACAACCCGATCAAGAACTGGTTCTTTACCCAGCTTGCGTCGAGTCTCGGCGGCGTGCCCCTAGGAGCGATGGAACGGTACGCAAGGAGAAAGGGTCCTGATCACGAAAACGTTATTGAAAAGATCAAGGCCAACTACTGGTAACTACGCTGCGAACGCTCGCCTCTACACTATGTCTCCCACTAGGCTATAGTCGATTCGGTTCAGATCACAACTTTAAGCAGATTCGAAAAGCTTGCCCTCAAGAGTGAATACAATAAAGCCAGAGTGACCTGGATCGGCCGTGTGATCCTCTTTGTCCTCGTGGAACAAGAATGCTCTTCCGCACGACTTGCAATAGTACAGCCGGTCAAGCTTTTCCTTTGATTCGGTGGCGAGCCAATGCATTACCAAATGCGGCAGTGAATCCAGTCCGTAATAATCATTCTGGTGCAATCTTATCGCACAGCAAGGCAAATGCCACGTCAGTTGTCGTGACCGACCCGATCGAAAAGCGTTTCACTGTTCGTTAATAACCGTGCGCTCTAGCTCGCAGAAACACATGTTGCAATAGACAGTGTGCTTAAAGTCCTCAGGTATCCTCGCCGAATACGAGTTGCAACTGGGGCATACGACTGTGAGCGGTCCTCGGTGCATTCATGACTTCTCAAGGGAGCTCACTATAAAAGACCCAAGTCCGAAGTTGCTTGAAATGTGCGGTTTGTTTTACCATCACCGGCACCCTAGATGTACCATAGCCAAGCTCACCCGAAAAGGGGACCCCTAATCAAACAAGGCGCTGGTTCATGGGCTTGTAGTTTCGTTGAGTGACATACAACCGCTTTTAGATTCAATTCCCTTTTCCCGCAACAGTGAACCCGACTTCCTTTGGAGGGCCGATGCCCCGAAGCTCCTTTGAAGCTGGGATCGGTATCTTTGGCGAGATTGGCAAGGAAGTTTTGCTCGCCACGCTCAAAACTTGCGGCGCCTACTCTGAAGACAGCGACTATCTAGATTCCAAGATTCTTGCCAATAATCTCGAGGAATTATTGGGACAAACTGGTGCGCGCCTGATAATGACGCAGTCCTACATCAGGTCAGACATCAAACACTCGGGCAAGGCAGCGAATTGACTATCCTTGCGATTACGAAGCAGTTTCAGGTCGAACATGAACTTGCACGTCAGACTTATTCCGTGTACGCGGTCTTGTAGTCCTGATACATCGTTTCCTTGATATTGTTCGTCAGGTCGCCGAGCTCTTTTGAATCGTTAAGGGAATTTGTTTTTCTTGCACTGATACCAAGGGATCGCAGCTCCTGTATCCACTTGTCAATGCTCTCCATTTCCTTCCGAAACGTACCTTCCGGCATCCCGTAAACGTTTTCGAACATCAACGTTAAAAGCTTCACGGGGATATCTTATAGAACAAAATGATCCTCATCCTCGATCTCTGTGATGGGACGCATACTTATTACCAAGTTGTCTTGATCTCGTAACATGAAAATCGGGATCATTGGATCCGGCCAGGTGGGGCAGCGGCTTGGAGACGCCTTTGTCCAGACCGGCAATACCGTAATGATTGGGACGAGAACTCCAGTAAAACTCCACCCATGGATTTCAAAACATGGGGAGAAAAAGGCATTTTCCGGGTCGTTTGCCGAAGCTGCCGCATACGGCGAAATAATCGTCGTTGCAACCCTTTGGTCCGGAACCGTGGCAGCTCTAAAGGCGGCTGGACCGAAAAACATGGCGGGGAAAATAGTGATCGACGTAACCAACCCGCTTGACTTTTCAAAAAAACCACCGCGCCTTTCGATTGGATATGACGACTCTGCCGGCGAAACCGTCCAAAAAACCCTTGCAAAATCAAAGGTGGTAAAAGCGTTCAACATTGTGGGGAACCAACACATGTACGAGCCGGATTTCCCAGGAGGCCCACCTACAATGTTCATCTGCGGAAACGACGACGAAGCAAAGGCCCAGGTCACAAAGATAGTCGATTCATTCGGCTGGGAGACGGTGGATATCGGAGACATTGAAGGATCGAGGCTCCTCGAGCCCCTTGCCATGCTCTGGATAGCTTATTTCTTCCGCACCGGTACGGCGGATCACGCCTTCAAACTCTTGAGGAAATAAGCGTAAGAGGAGCGAAACCGGGTCCTGGGACTCGTGTGCTGTCTCAAGCGCACTCGCCTGCCGCCGAACTATATATCCCTTTTGTAATATGAGCGAATTACTGCCTACTGTTTATACTTTCACCAGCAAGTATTCCCACTATGAGTCATACACATCCGAACAACGTAACACCGGAGTCGGTGATGGAACAGGAGACCATTCGTGCAGCAATGGAGATGGCCAAGCCACAGGTTTGCGTCATCGGGGCAGGCGGTGCAGGCAGCAACATCGTATCTTGGATAAAGAACAAGGGAATTTCTGGAGGCAAGCTGATTGCAGTTAACACTGATGCCGCTCACCTCGGCATTACAAAGGCAGACAGAAGGATTCTGATCGGTCCGAAGCTAACGCAGGGCAGGGGATGCGGCGGATACGCGGAAAAAGGCATGCAGGCAACAAGGGAAAGCCTGTCAGAAGTCCTAAGGGAGGTCCAGGGTTCTAACATCATATTCCTTTGCGCCGGTCTTGGCGGAGGAACAGGTACAGGTGCAATTCAAATTCTTTCCGATGAACTAAAGAGATCAACTGGCGCACTCATTGTCGGAGTTGTCACGCTGCCCTTCGCAGTAGAGAGATATCGATACTCGATGGCAAAGGAAGCACTTCTCAACCTGCAGCAATCATGTGACACCGTCGTCGCTATTGACAACAACAGGCTGACAAGGGTAGCAGGAAACTTGCCTTTGCAGCAGGCACTGGGTGTAGCGAACGAGCTCGTCGGACAGTTCATCAAGGGAACAACTGAGACGATTACTACAGCCTCGCTTATCAACATCGACTTTGCCGACTTGACAGCAATCATGGAAGGAAGGGGACTTGCAGCAATTGGCGTAGGCTTTAACGATGGCATCGACAGGATCGAGCAGTCAACAAGGATGGCACTAGACACGCAGCTGCTTGATGTGAAGGATATGTCGATGGCGCATGGAGCACTAGTCCATGTCACGGGAGGAGACGACATAACCCTCGAAGAGGTCACAAGGGCAGGAGAACTCGTCACAAGGTCGCTGCCACAGGACGTAAGAATCGTGTGGGGCGCAAGAGTCGATCCAGCAATGAAAGGCAAGGCCAGGGTCATGGTCGTCCTGACAGGAGTAGAGAGTACCTTTGGCGCAGAAACCCAAAAGGTAGCAGCTACGCCAGTCCAGGAAGAAAAGAAGAAAAAGTTCCTCGGAATGTTCTAAACATTCCACTTTTTCATTTCTCTTTCTTTTTTCAACTATCGCACTTTACGAAACTAGACTGCTGTAGTGAGTTATGTCACTCGGTTCTTCCAAGCATTCACTTCTCAAAGGTTATATCCTCTCATTGATAATTTCGTAGTGGTTGCCTGTAGATCTTGACGACACCGACATTGCAATCCTAAAGTCGTTGATGGATGACGGGAGAAAGTCGTTTCGGGCCGTTGCGCGTGAAATAAAGGTGAGCGCCCCGACGGTCAAAACTCGGTATGAGCGCCTTGTCAGGATGGGCCTTGTAAAGTCCGTAAGACCAGAGTTCGACCTTTCCAAAGTTGATAGCAGGCGAAAAGTCGAGCTAGGCGACGCTTTGTTGAAGCAGCTGGAACAGCAGGGCAAGCACTTCCATGTAAAGGTCGATAATCTCAAGGTAAAGATGCAGTGTGAATACTGCGGTGGGCCAATAAACGGCAAGCCAAAAGTCCTCGAATTCGCAAACTTTCAGAGGTTCTTTTGCTGCCTCGGCTGCAAGAATCACTACAAGGAAAAGCACGCCGGCAGGATAGAGTCGCTCATCGAGCAGTACAGGGAACAGCAGGGCCAAACCAGAAACCCATAACTTAGCTAGCGAATGGCTTCGAGACCGTTTCTGAGCCAACCACCCGTTTCACGCCTGCTAGCCATTTGACTGACTGGATCTCGTCCCCTCGTTCTGAAACGTAGAACGGAAGGAAGCACACGTTCGAAAGGCTAGATTTAGTTAATCGGCAAGTATTCTCCTAGACTGAACAATGGAAATGTCAAACAAGACAGTAAACAGCAAGCCGACAAAGCTGGTCCTAGTAGCAGGAATCCTTGCGGTAGGGCTCTTGGCTGCCGTGCTAGTCGGAAGCATTCCGATAGCGGGCAGGGCCGTTGCGCAGGAACCACTGTTGCAGCACCCGGTGCTGCACAACAACACGGTGATGGTAAAGCCGACAGTCGCGACCTCGGGAACTGCTACCGCCACCGTAAAGCCGGACAAAGTCTCCGTCACACTAGGCGTCGAAACTGAAGGGAGCACTGCGGCAGAAGCATCTTCAAAGAATGCCGACTTGATGGCTAGGCTGATCGCAGCGCTCAAGGAACTCGGAGTCAGCGAGGATCAGATAAGCACAAGCAACTACAGCGTCTATCCGGTATATTCGCACACAGAGCCGGCTAACGTTTGCAGGGTGATGGAAGGCTATCCAATCCCGCCGGAATGCTACGTGGATCAGGTTCTCACTGGATACAAAGCTGTAACCAGCATCACTGTCACACTCGACGCACAGGGTGACCTTGGCGCAGGGGAAGTAATTGACTCTGCGGTAGCAGCTGGTGCAAACAATGTCTACAGCGTGTACTTCTTTGTGTCGCAGGAATTGCAGCAGCAAGTGCGCGACAATCTGATCAAGGACGCGATTGCAAATGCAAAGCACAGAGCAGAAGTCGCAGCCGACGCGGTCGGGCACACGGTATCAGGAGTGCACTCGATAAACCTAAACGACGTGTACTTCCCCGCATTTTACGACAAGGGCGATTTTGCAGAAGGCTCGACGCCGGTACTGCCGGGAGTGCAGGAAGTGTCCATGACTGTAAACGTCGTATTCTTCATGTCGGACATACTTGCATAAGACCAGTCAGCGCGGAATGCGAAAAAGCCGGAAACCGCCCGGCACTTTTACTTTTTCAGCAGGCTTCAGTACTTGTTCCGAAATTAAGGGTGATTCAGAGGTTCCTTATTTGAATGCCGTCTTTGAAAACGAACCTGTAAGGCGGGCCGAGATGCTTGGGACGTTTGCTTTCAAACTCTTTCCAGTGGTAATCGCAAACTGCTGTCCTCCTTGTAGTACCGTCTTCGTCTATGTAAGAAACTGGCATACTAGGCCTTCCCTTGCAATCTTTCACGGGGCAAAGGTCTTCAAGATTTCTGCCCAATTTGTCACCGAGCGGCATTACAATTTCGGACTTAAAATCTCGGTAATGTAGCAGCAAGTACACCCAACCGGAAGTCTCTGATCTCCTTTGGAAGGCAGAATTCTTTTAAGAATCGCCGGCTTTCCTAGGATATATCGAATGGTCTACAACGAGCAGCTGGCAGAAAAAATCCGCAAGCTCGTTTCGAGTCGAAGAGGCTGGACTGAGAAGAAGATGTTTGGAGGCATTGCATTCATGCTCAACGAAAAGATGTGCTGCGGTGTTGTCAAGGATGACCTTCTCGTGCGAGTAGGGCCTGATCGCGATACCGAAGCCCAGTCACTTCCTAATTCAAGGCCGATGGATTTTACGGGCAAACCCATGAAGGGCTTTGTCTATGTAAACGCTAAAGGATGGTCAGACGGCAGGACGCTGAATAAGTGGATTGACATGTCGGTCGAATTTGTCACGTCACTTCCGAGAAAACCATAATGACACGATAAGAATTA
>DATEEE010000074.1:0-15774 GCA_035281285.1 Nitrososphaera sp. | reverse complement strand
GCCTCCCTCCAAGATGTCGTTGTACGGCCCACCGATCAGCCAGTCGCGGTCTTCGCCTCCATAGAGCCGGTCTACTGCGCCATTCGCATAGTCCCCGTCTTGGTCGCCTGCGATCCAGTCCCTGCCGGCCTCACCGTACAGCGTGTCGGCACCCGCCGTGCCATAGAGCTGGTCGTCCCCAGGTCCGCCATAAATGAGGTCCGCGCCCGAATCGCCGTAAAGGTAGTCGTTGCCGGCGCCGCCATACATCGTATCGTCGCCGCCAATGCCGTTCATGGTATCATGGCCGTCCCCTCCGAACATCGTGTCCTTGTCGCCGAGGGCTATAAGCCAGTCGTTCCCGGCGTCTCCGTAGATCTTGTTCAGACCCGGGCCGCCGTTGATCAGGTCGTCGCCGGATCCGCCACAAATAGTATCGTTGCCCCCGAGGCCGCTCACTACGTCGCTGCCGCCTCTGGCGTCAATAATGTCGGTGCCACCTGTCCCGACGATCACGTCGCTTCCGTCTGTCCCGACCTTTGTGGGATTCGAACAGGGGTATACTTGCGCGATTGCGGGTTGCAAAAGTGCGGCGTTGAGTCCGGGAATGGATATTGAAAAAGAGAGAACCGATGCCACAACTGCTACGAGAATTATAGTTAGAGTATTGACTGTTGCTACCAATTTTCTAGAACCTGCATGAGCCACATCCATTCGATTAAAAGATTCTGGAACGCTAATCCAGAGGAATCCCACGTTTATGGTTTCGCGCGTTAGATCTTTTTGATCCTCATCCGATTGGATTGGACAAAGTTGATCGCAGCAGTCATTTCGAATCAATCATGTAATCATCTCGATCTCCACCGAAGCAGAGAAACCAATTGGGATTATCGAGGAGATTCGTCTTCAAAACGTTTCGATTAAGCAATCCCGGCATCTGCGAATTGGGTGCGGGGGGTGGGATTTGAACCCACGGACCCCTAAGGGACGGGATAACCCATTTCTGAGATCTTAAGTCCCGCGTCTCCAATATTATCAGCCAATTTGGCCAGGCTCTACAACCCCCGCACTTTCAAATTGCGGTTGTCGGAATTAGTAATTAAATCTTGGTCACCTCAAGTTTTCTGCAATGTTTGTGCTCTGTTGAAACGCAGCTAGAATCGTGAACTCCCAACAAATGATTATTATAGGGTTTTCAGATTCGCAGTTTTCGAGTGCCTTGGTAGCTCAGCCTGGTAGAGCGTTACCTTGGTAAGGTAGAGGTCACGGGTCCAAATCCCGTCCAAGGCTTTCACCTTTTTCGCAAACGAAATTAATCGTGGCACTCGAGTATGAAATGCGAGCCGCCCAAAAGTCCGGCTCAGTTGCCTGTCAGTCGAGGGACAGCAAATATTTCCTTCCTGGACCTAAAAATCGTCAAAAAGACCATTATCTCGATGTCCTCGGCAAACATGAAACTGACGATCTTTGAATAGTAACCGTCGAAATTCTTGTCAGCACTGGCCAGGGTTATCGCCATGATGTCAAGCACAGAGTACTTGCTCAAGCTCTCTGAAAGGTTTCTGCTGAGCTCGGCGTCGCCGGAAAAGATTCTCAGAGTCTCGGCAAACTCTTCCTCCGACATGTCCATGGTGATAAGCCGGTCACCGTACGTAGCATAGCCGTGATCTATCAGTAGGAGTATGCTGCCGAGGAGGAACAGGCTAATCGCTCCCGTAATGTAGAAAAATTTCTTTCTGTACCAATAAGAAAGAGCCGAGTTCACGGTTGCCCTGAATCGCCTGAAGGGCGTGTGCATCAGGGCAAAGTAGAAGATTCCGAATGTTACCGCGACTGCTCCAAGCGTTCCGATCCAGACATTTTCAAGCGCAAACCCAAGAAAAAACCTCACTCCGACCAGAACGGCAAACCAGGATGCCAGAATCAATAACCGCTCCTTGGTTGGCCTAGGCTTTTGTTCTAGCATCGAATGCAGATTTCATTTTCTAGCTGTTTCTTATTAACGATATGGAGCCCACGCTACTTATGAGAAGGGAGCTTGCTTGTGATTCTAAGGGCCAACCGACGTTTCGTATGCCGGGATGGACAAAGCTTTAATGACTATAAGCCGAATCAGCTGCTGTGCCCAGCGAAAGTATAAAACTAGTTTACGCCGGCGAGCCGCTTCCAGACCTAAAGTCAGCATACCTTGTGTGCGGATTTCCGGGTAGCGGCTATGTCGGAAAGCTGGCTGTCGACCACCTTATCGAGGAGTTGAATGCGCAGCTGCTGGTCGACATCTATTCGAGTTCCTTCCCGCCTCAGGTCATTATCAAGCCTGACGGAACTACTGAGCTCCTGAAAAATAGCATTTTTTGGTGGAAAGCAGAGAACGGGACGGAATTGTTACTGCTGACCGGTGATTCCCAGCCGGCCAACCCCGATTCGGAGTACGCGCTGGCAGAGGAAATCCTAAACGTCGCGGCACAGTTCGGCATCAAGCACGTCTATACGCTGGCGGCGTACATTACGGGCGTATTTGTGGAAAAGTCGAGGGTATTTGGGACTGCGACTGACACAGAGATTGTAAAGTCATTTCCGTCGTACGACATTTCGATGATGGACAGCGGCAGCATCACGGGGATGAACGGCCTTGTGATCGGGATTGCAAAAATGCGCGGCATCAAAGGGACCTGCCTTCTGGGCGAGACTTCTGGCTATGTTGTCGATGCCAAGGCTTCAAAGGCAGTCCTTGAAACACTCGTGAAGCTGCTAGACATCAATGTCGACATGACAAATCTTGACAAGAGGGCCAAGGACACAGAAGCCCTTATCCAGACAATAGAGCAACAAATGATGGCATCAAGGGGTGCCAAGGGTGTGGAGGGCCAGCAGCCCCAACGTCCCAGAGATACGGGCTATATCAGCTAGGCCTTGCTAAGCTTGCCGAACTTTCCGACACTGACGCTGTTTTCCCCGCGGAATGTATTGATGTAGCCGTTCTCAATTGAAACCCGGTCGCCGGGCCCGATCTTGTTCACGTCGTCGCCCCAAAGGGAGAGCTTGATGCTCCCGCTCTCGTCAGAGATCACGGCGTCCGCAACGGTATTCGTCCCGCCCGACTTTAGGTTGACAGTTCGCGGCTCCCCCACGCTTTCCACCTTTGCCGTAACACTCACGTTGCGCATCCCAGCTTTGAGCTCGCTTATCTTCATAGCGTGTCCTATAAAGAATGGAATAATAAACGTTTAACGCATGCGCGGATGACCCGGTATTCGAGCAGCAAGTGTCTGACGAAAACATCATCGAGCAACCAAGTAACGAACTAGAGCGCAGCGACAAGCGAGTGTCCGCAGTCCGTGCAGACCAACTTGGTGCCGGTCACCGTTTTTTCTCTGACTTCGTGGACCGTCTTTGAATGGCACTTCACGCACAGCCGGGATATGGTTTCGGGTTTGGTCAATTCAGCCAGCGGCCACCTTTGATCGTATTTGTCTAAAGCGGGATTTAACTTTTAAAGACTCTGCCGCAACTATGAAATAAGGTTCAACGGTCAACAGGCTTCACCGGAGGGGTAGCGAAGCCTGGTCAAACGCGCAGGACTCAAGATCATGTCTGCGTGGAACGCTGTCATTTGTTCTCGCAACAATTCTGCTCAAGCGAGATGAGTGATCCCGTCCCTTAGGGGTTCGTGGGTTCGAATCCCACCCCCTCCACTTCAAACCAGCCAGCAAAGTTCAAATTATTTTTCACCCTCCTCATCTTTGAATGGCGCGCAAGTCCGCCGTGCTTATCCCTGCGATCATTGCCGCAGTCGCAGTCGGAGGACTGGGCGTTGCGTTCATACCTGCCGACCTTGTCGGCCCCGAGCGGACCGAGCTGACGAAGGGGACCGTAAGGCTGGACGATGCCGTTATTACAGTCGAGGTGGCCGACACCGCGGCCGAAAGGCAGCGGTGGCTCACTTTCAGGCAGGACCCGCTCCCGATGGACACCGCGCTCTTGCTAAAGTACGACGCTCCTGACCTTCACGAGGTGTGGATGCTAAACATCGAGTACAACCTTGACCTTGTCTGGATAAATCAAGACGGAAAAGTCGTGTACGTCATCGAGGATGCGGCCCCGTGTCAGAGCCTCGTCGAAACAGTTAGTTGCACTTACAAGACCACCTCCAAGTCTCTCTACGTCATGGCAGCGACCGCAGGATTTGCCGACGCCCATGGGGTTACCACGGACTCTTCCATGACCATAATTTCCGTCTAGTTAATTAGTGCCGGCGCTGCATTTTTTCCTGTTGGACTATAGGCTTGCAGACAGGGATGCAAGGCAAATGAGCCAGGACGAGCTGGCAGCTTATCTTGATCAGCCCCACATCATGAGGATCGCGCTTGTTGACCACCGCGATTCACACCCGATCGTTCATCCCGTGTGGTACTACTACGAAGCCGGCAAGTTTTTTGTAGCCACTGACAGGAATGGCATCAAGGCAGAGTCGCTCCGACAAAACCCCAAGCTGTACTTTCTAGTTGACTCCGACCCAACCGACGGTCCACCGCGCGGCGTCCGAGGAAAGGCGGAGGCCTCTGTCGTCGACGACCCGGATTACGCGACCAGAGTAACCTTGCGTAACGTAATCCGATATCTCGGGTCGGCTGAGGGAAATGCGGCCCAAAAGATAATCGCGATGGGCAAGGATTCAAGCGTTATTGAAATTAATCCCAGCTTTATTGCCACGTGGAAGTACTAGATTCGAGCCGTTCCCTTCTGGAGCTCGTCGTACGCCTGCTTTACTTCGTCGACGGCGGTTCCGTCTTCAAGAGTGGTGGTGTCTCCAATTGGGCTGCCAGACGCTACTGCCCTGAGCAGGCGTCTCATTATCTTGCCGCTCCTAGTCTTGGGCAGCTTGTCGACAAAGTATACTTCATCCGGCGTTGCTATCGGCCCTACCAGCCTCCTGATTTGCTCCACAAGTTCACTTCTGAGCTGGGACGACTTTTCCACTCCCTGCCGTGGAACCACAAAGGCGACGATCGCTTCTCCCTTGGTCCGGTCCGGCCGGGCCGTGACCGCTGCTTCTGCAATTGATTTATGTGAGACGAATGCGCTTTCGAGCTCCATCGTCCCCAGCCTGTGCCCTGACACCTTCAGGACGTCGTCTGCCCTGCCGAGAAGCCACAGGTAGCCGTCGTTGTCCACCATTGCGTAATCACCTGCATAGTAGACACCCGGGAACAGGCTCCAGTACGTGGCGCGGTATTTTTCGTCGTCCCCCCAAAGCGTTAGCAGCATTCCGGGCCAAGGTCTGCGTATAACCAGGAGTCCCTTTGTTCCAAGGGGAACTGGCTCGCCATTCTCATCTACTACTGCGGCGTCCACGCCCGGCACCGGGAAAGTAGCAGAGCCTGGCTTCATTTCCATGTTTCCGAGTGATGTGCACATCCCGAGCATGATGCCGCCCGTTTCGGTCTGCCACCAGGTGTCCACAATAGGGCAGCTCTCTTTGCCTATTGTCTTGAAGTACCACTGCCAAACCTCGGGATTAATTGGCTCCCCTACAGTGCCCAGCAGCCGAAGAGTCGAAAGGTCGAAAGAGTTCGGGATGCTGTCGCCATATTTCATGTACATCCTTAGCGCAGTTGGTGTTGTGTAAAGGATCGTTGCTCCATGCTTTTCCACGATTGCCCAATACCTGTCAGGCGCCGGATAGTCCGGCGCCCCCTCGTACATTATCTCTGTAACCCCATGCATAAGCGGTGCATAGACAACGTAGCTGTGGCCGGTGACCCAGCCAATGTCCGCAGTGCAAAAGAACACATCACTACTCTGGAAATCAAAGACCCATCTTGCAGTAGAATAAAGATGAGTAAGGTACCCCCCGGTTCCGTGGACCACGCCTTTTGGCTTGCCCGTAGTGCCGGAAGTATACAGGATAAAGAGTGGGTGGGTGCTTTCTATTAATTCGGGCGGGCAGTGGATCGACGCATCTGCAATTGCCTCGTGCCACCATACGTCCTTGATGCCCATGGTAACATCGTTACAGGTGTTCCTCAGGACGATAACTTTCTCGATTGAGGGTGTCGAAGCGATCGATTCGTCGACCACTTTCTTCAGCTCGACAAGCTTGCCTTTTCTCCGGCCGCCGTCGGCCGTAACAATGATCTTGGAGCCGGCATCGTTCACCCGGTCGACGAGCGCCTGCGAGCTGAATCCTGAAAAGATCACCGAGTGGGTTGCCCCGATCCTTGCACAGGCAAGCATGGCGATCGGCAATTCCGGCACCATTGGCAGGTAGATGGTGACCCTGTCACCTTTCGACACACCATAACCTTTGAGGACGTTTGCAAACCGGCAGACCTGCCGGTAGAGTTCAAAGTATGTCAGCGTCCTGCTCCGGCCATCTTCTCCTTCCCAAATGATCGCGGCTTTGTTGCGCGTGTCAGTTCCTATGTGCCTGTCCAGGCAGTTAACGGAGGCGTTGATAAGCCCATCAGCGAACCACCTGGCGAAGGGCGGGTGCCAGTCAAGAGTCCTGCTCCAATGCCTAGTCCATACCAGCTTTTTTGCCTCCTCATCCCAAAAACGCTCGGAGTCTTCAAGGGCTTTCCTTGAAACGGCCTCGAACCTCTTTGGGTGCGTATTGACCTTGAGCTTGCCGGATTCCTCGTAGATCTTTGACGGGGCGGACAATTCAGAAGTAGAATGCTTTTCCGCGTCTTTAAATCGTTTGTCGGATTTTGAGCGGGCACAAAAGCATAGAAGCGTTGATAGATCTAGATAAAATGGAGCAGACCGGACTTGGTCCGGTCATTTGCTTTTATTTCGTGATGACCTGGTTCAGCCAGCTCGATTCCGCCGGGGCCTGTTCGACTCCGCCTTCTGATTCTTGCGTAGCTGCGACTTCCTGTGTCGCGGCGGTTACCTGAGCGACTGGAGCGACTTGTTCAACCGGCGCGGCTTCAGCAACCGGCGCGGCCGCTTCTTTCTCGTGAACAGTCAACGTTTCCTGCGTCGCCGCAGAAACGTTTTCGATGGTCTGAGCCGCAAGCTTGGCCCTTACGTTGCTGATCTCAGTGCGCTCGTTGTTGATGTGCTCGATTAGCTCGTCTGTCTGTACCTTGATCTGCTGGTAGGTTTCCTCCTTCATCTCGTTGCTTCTGAATTGCAGCTTGGCATCGAAAAGGACGGCCTTTATGCTGCGGGCTTCGACATCCAGCTCCTTAAGTCGCGCGTCGAGATTGGTATTGATCTGCTTCTCGTTTTCGCCAAGGTCGTTCAGCTTTTTCTCGTACTTTACGGCGACGAGCTCGGCATCCTCCCTCATTGAATCGTTTTCAGCGACAATGTCCTGAAGAGCCTTTATCCTCTTTAGCGTGAGAGACTTTAGTCTCAAGAGCTTTTGCGCATCGAGCCTCCAGCGCGGGATGAAGAACACATAGTCCCCCTGCATGACCAGCTGCTCGTACGGCAGCTGCTTTAGCCCACCGGAGCCACAGTCGACCCCAATGGTCTCAATATTGCCGTCGATTTCGGTTATTATGCCCACTACCCGCCCGATGAACGTACCGTAGATGTCTTTGACCTGCTTGCCTACAAATCCGAGCTTTTCTTCGCTCATGCGAAGCGTTGAGCAATAAGGTATAATGATAACGGTGTCAAAATAATTGCATTAGTTTGTAAGCAAATTATTGCGTGCCGGGGCGATCTTTTTATTAACGATTCATTCCGGTTGTAGCAGTGTCAAGCGACAGCGGCGTGCCCCCTGAGGAATTTTCTGATGAGGAAAAGGCGAATTTGAGGCCGCACTTCTCCAATTCCGACCGTCAGGTGTTTGCGATAATAACCCCTAGGCAAGTTGACAGAGGGGCGCTGATGTCTCGGTACTCACGCACTGACAAGTCAATGCGGAGAGTATTCCTGGATGAATTTGCCAGCAACCCAAACAGGGGAGAAGAATTCTACAGGCGGGTCCTCCTGGAATACGGAGATGACTCTGTGGCAGAACTCGGCGAAGCCCAGCTTGCAATGGAAGGGATTTCCAACATTGCTGCGAAAATGATCGAGGACAGGAGGATAGGGCTATCCTATCTGGAGAAATCCTCTAGGTATGTGGCTTTTGACCAAAAGACACCGGACGGCCGGTTCAAGTACCTCAGAGAAAAATCGTTAATGGAATCTGCCCACGCAGAAAGGTACGTCGCGGCCTGCGATCTTTCCTTCGCTGTCTATAGCCGGTTGATACCCCAACTCCAACGATTTTTGAGAGATAGGCAGCCAATCGAATCGCTAGGTTTCATGGATTCAGAGTCTGGATCGGAGGTGCCTTTTCCCAACCTCAAGGCTGAGAGGGACGTCAAGGCTGCAGAGCGTGTCTACAACACCACCATCAAGGCCAAGGCGTTTGACCTACTGCGAGGGCTGCTCCCTGCGTCAACGCTCACAAACGTAGGTATCACTGGAAACGGAAGGGCTTTTGAGTACCTGCTGAGTCTGATGCATGGTTCCGAACTCGCCGAGGTGAGAACGCTTGCGGCATCGATGTTCGAGGAGCTAAATAGCGTCATACCATCTTTCATAAGGCGGGCAAACGACCGACATGGGATTGCGCTTCAGGAATACCTTACGACGACTTCAAGGGATATAGGGATGCTTGCGGCGAAGCACCTTCCCCGCATAGAGGTCGAAAGCAATCCCTCCGAAGTCGCGCTGCTGGATTACCAGGACAATGCGCACGCCGAGTCAAGGGTGTCTGCCGCGATTCTGTACGAACACGCGCGCGGACAATCGCTTCAGGCATTATTGCAGTATACCAGGGCAATGCCGGAGGAGGATAGAGCTAAAGTCATCAGTTCCTATACTAAGCATAGGGCGAACCGCCGCCACAGACCCGGCAGGGCCTTTGAAATGGTGGAGTACACTTTTGAACTTTTCACGAACTATGGAATGTTCCGCGACTTGCACCGACACAGGGTCCTGACTATCGAGCGGCAGCTGCTTTCCACAAGGCACGGTTATGATCTGCCACAAGAAATCATTCACGCCGGCCTCGACAGGGATTTCATGGAGGTCATGAACAGTACGAAAGATGCCTACGAGCAGATAGCCGAGTCTATGCCCCTGCAAGCGCAATACGTAGTCAATTTCGCGTACCGATACCCGTACTTTCTCAAGCTCAACCTGCGCGAAGTATGCCACATGATCGAGCTCAGGACGTCGCCCCAAGGGCACCCTGATTACAGGAGGGTTTGCCAAGCTATCTACTCTGAAATCCGTAGAGTGCATCCAGTGCTATCCGATGGAATTCGTTTCGCCGACATGGGCGATTACGAACTCGAACGATTAGAATCGGAGAAGAAAATCGAAGGCAAGAGGGCTAAGATATGACGGTAATAAAACCCCTATATTACCGTATAACACCAATACATGGCAATACACACCGATATTGACCAAGCTTTATATATTACCATTCATTACCATTATTCGGTAATCAAAATGGTCGACAAGACTAACCCAACAAAAGACGACGTAAGAGCATCTGATGTGTACGACACGATGAGAGACAACTTCATACGGACAGTTGACGAATTTGCAAAAGTTCAGCCACAGTACTCACAGTCAATTTCTAACCTGCAACTTGACTACATCCAGACAACCAAGAACATGATTCAGACTGCATTTTCTGCACAGAAGCAATTTGCGAGCATCTGGAACTTTCCAGCAATCCCATACGGCGACCTCTTTACAAGACAGTCGAATGAAATGACCAACAACGCTATCAGGTCCGTCGGCATCAACAACCAGCTGACAATCAACGCACTGGATGCTTCGAGGGAGAACCTGAAGATCTACAACCGAACGGTTGATGCAGTCACTGACTTCTCAACCAACGTTGCAAAGGCCTGGACAACTTTCTTTGCCCAGCAGCAAGCACAGTTCACGAGACAGTAAGAGCACTGTCTCTTTCTTTTCCTTTTTCATAGACTGACTATTCTTCAAATCATGACGAGCTAGTTCATCACAGTTCTCAGAACTGCGCCAGCTCACAATTAATAAATAAGGATATGTGCATATAACGAGAGTTGTCTACAGCCGCTGTTAGCGAGTATGTTTGTGAGGACTGTGGAACCCTGCTCCGACACAGCAATCCCAATACCCTTGAAAGCATGCGGGAAGTTCACGCTCAATTATGTATTGTCAAGCGGCAAAAGGCTGCTCCATCCGCGGCGGTTGCGAAGCCAGCTCCAGCAGCGGCGGCACCTGCAGCCGCGCCTGCGGCACCTGGTCCGGCGCCTGCCATGGCCGCGCCACAACCTGCTGCGGGTGCGGGACCGACAACGGTGTCGCTAACCGGCACCGGCACCAGTTATTCCAAAGTAGAAGGCCCGATAGACGCCAAGTTCAAGGAAAAGAGGCAGCTCGCAGGAACATACAGCGGCATCAAGGTGTGGGGCCCGCTTGACGCTCCCGGCCAGCTGGGAATTTGGGGCGACAGCGTATGCGTCGACTTTGATATTTGCGTGGCTGACGGTGCATGCATTGAAGCATGTCCAGTAAATGTCTATGAATGGCTTCAGACTCCGGGTCATCCTGCGTCCGAAAAGAAGGCCTTTATGATTAGGGAGAAGGACTGCATTTTCTGCATTGCATGCGAAAACGTGTGCCCCCCACAGGCTGTCAAGATATTCACGAAAGGCTGAGCTTCAGCGAGTTAATATCTTGCTGAAAGCGACCTAGACCAGACTTGGCAAAGCGATTTCACGTTGTGGCTACTGGTGGAACCTTTGACGAAATCCACGTGGGCCACATAGCGCTGCTCTCAAGGGCGTTTCGAGCAGGCGAAAAGGTGATAATCGGAGTGTCCAGCGATGAATTTGCCAGAAAGCGCGGCAAGAAATTGAACCACAACTATGATGAGCGGGTGGCCTCGCTGCGTAGGAGAATATCGAAAGAGTTCGGCGATGTTAGCTATGTCATAGCCAAATTGGATGCTGATTTTGGTCCAGCCGTCACTTCTGGAGAGGTAGACGCGCTGGTCGCAAGCCGTGAAACCGAAGGCAAAGGGGCTTCACTGAACGAAATGAGGGCAAACCGGGGCTTGAAGGAAGTTCAGATTATTGCAGTCGACATCGTGAAGGCAGAAGACGGCTCGCCGATATCGTCAACGCGCATCAGAGCTGGCGAGATTGATCAATCCGGCAGGTTGGTCAAACGCCGGGCAGAGTAACTGAAGTAATAGCATCTTGCCTGGCATCCTACCGGCCAGTTGTCGACGCTGCAGACTCGGGTCGATTGATGGTTAGGGTCAGATCAATAATCTTTGATTAACTGAATTTTATGCTCAGAACTTGACTCGAAGCATTGTACCCTGAAACACCCATCGATTACGCTACAGGCAAGATTATTTCCGGTGTCAAGAACCTGCGCGAGGGTCTCGACCCGGACATCCTAGCCTACTGGTACAAGACGATTGAGGACCGAACTAGGGAAGCCGTGCCTCCGCATTTGAAAGACAAGATCAAGTTTGAGCAAGACAGGGTGCTCTGGATGAAATTCAAAATGGACGTTTCGAAGAGGGCCGTTCCGTACCTTATGCAGGTAATCGAAGAATGCATCCCCATGATGCCGTACTCCACTGGCCTGTACTTTCGGAAGGTACAGGAAATAATGACGGATGAGATGAATAAAGAGCTGCGCTAGCCGAGAGAAATTTCTACGCGTGGCCCGGCGCTCTCGCTGGTCCGGATGACTGCCTTTCCCGCCACGATTTCTTTCAAGATATCGGCGAGCCTCCGGGCTTCCTGTTCGCTCTTCATTACGACGGCGTGCGAAGACCTGTCCTTCAGCTGAATGACTATCTCCCTTTCGATAAGCGCCGCAACCCCCGTCACCCACATGCTCCCGTCCTTATGTATTGAGACCAAGCTGACCAGCTTTTCGGCCTCGTACCTATCTTCGCACTCGAATCCGATGGCTTTCATTTTTCGAACGGCTTTCCATCGAACATGAACCTGTCGACTACGTCCCTTGCCTTTTCGCGGCGTTTCCTGAATTCTATGATGAACGGGCCTGCGTTCTTGGCAAGGTCCGACTTGCATTCACCGCACAGTAGGTTCCCGCTCTTGCACCTGAGCATGCGCTCATCAGACTCTTTTTCTGTGTCGAAAAAGTATCTGAGGTACCAAAATACCGGGCACCCTAACGCATTGGCGCCTAGCTCGCGCTGCAGCGCCACGGTCGGCTGGCCCCCGGTAAATGCCGTAGAGATTTTCTTCTCCACCGCTTCCGGTTCGTCGGACGTAAATATCGCAGTCTCGGGCTTTGACGACGACATCTTGCCGAGCATTCCAAGGCCTGGCAGGAACTTGCTGTGGATCTGGGCCGGCTTGTGGTAGCCCATCTTTTCAGCCACGTCCCGGGTCATCCTCCAGTACGGGTCTTGGTCTATCGCCGCTGGGATTAGCACTGGGGTGGGCTTACCTTCCATGACAGATGGCAGAAAACAAGGAGCCGCCTGTACTGGAGGGAACCCTATCATGCCAATATTGGTCGAGTTTGTAAACCCAAAGACGGCCCTCGCAGTGGAGAACGTAATTCGCTTGGCTACTTCAGTTGCGATTGGATAAAGGTGCTGTATGTGCTTTGTGTCGACAATTATTTTCGTCTTACGCGGGCTGAAGCCTATGGCAATGATGTCAAGTATGTTTTCATAAGTATAATGGTCAATTTGCTCGCGGGTCCTGTCCTGTCCATATAGGAATTTTTCGTCGTCTGTTAGTTGAAAGAGCAAGTTTGAATTGAACCTGTCCTGCAAATATTTCGTAAAAATCCAGGGCATGATGTGACCCATGTGGACCATGCCTGAAGGCCCCCTGCCGGTGTAGAGGTAAAAGTCCTCTCCCTTTTCTTTCCTGTCAAGAATCCAATCAAAATCCCGGTGTGAAAAAAAGTAGCCGAGCTTTAGCATCGGATGGACCTCGCCTGTGAGCTTTCTTATTTTCTGCAATAGTTCTGCGTTGATGGGTTGCGTGCCGAACTTTTCGATCAGTTTTCCGTAGTCGACTTCGCCTTCGACTTCCCACGGCGTGACTTTGAAACTCTCTTGGGACGTGCCGCGGTCGCTGTTGTCGTCGGCTCGATCCATCTTTTCAAAATCACCGCGTCAAGGTTTAAAAAGTGTTGGTTTTGTTGCTACTATCAAACGATGAGCAGCGGATCGGAGGCCCTTCACCCTATAGAAAGAGCGATTTTGAAGGCTCTCGATTCCGGGCAGCCAGGCTCCGTTGAATCACTTTCCAAGCAGACCGGCCTCGACTTGGATCAAGTCCGCCGCGGAATCGAATGGCTCAAGTTCAAAAATCTCGTAGATGTCAGAGAGGACAAGGCGATGCTTGCATCCCTTGGCAAGGAGGGCATGCGGGCTGCGAGTGAAGGCCTCCCGGAGAGGAGACTAGTAGTCGCGGTGCGGTCGGGTTTGAAGACGCTATCGGAAATCGTCGCCGGCGGGCGGTTAGGCCGCGAAGAGACCAATGCCGCCGTCGCGGCCGCCAAGCGCAATGGATGGATTAGCTTTGGCCAGGGCGGGACGATATCGGTCGAATCTGAAGTCGAATCTCCAGAAGAAGTTGTGATCAAAAAGCTGCGTGAAGGCGAGTTAGATCCGGCCGTTTTTTCGGGGTCGGAAAAATTGGGGTTTGAGTCCCTCAGCAAGAGGCCGGATTATGTTGTCTTGAAAGAGCTAAAGAACGTAAGGGTTTCCATTACGGAATCAGGCAAATCGGCATCCGCCGGGGCGGTGGCATCGACCCGTGAGCGCGCTCTTACGCCCAGATTGATAACCTCTGGGGAGTGGAGGCAGGTAGAGCTGGCTCCTATAGACGTCGCTGCCCCAGCGCCGACAGTTCATGCCGGGAGGATTCATCCTCTTGTGGAGATTATCAGGGAGATAAAAGAAATATTCGTGGGACTGGGATTTGAGGAAATTGACGGGCCTGTGGTTCAGTCTGGTTTCTGGAATTTTGACGCCTTGTACATCCCCCAGGATCATTCTGCAAGAGAGATGCAGGACACGTTTTATGTATCCGGCAAGTCTCAGAAAATTTCAGCCACAGATAGCCAAAAAAAGCAGGTGGCGAGAATTCACGAAAAGGGCTGGGGAAGCAGGTGGAACGTCAGCGAAGCAGAGAGGGCAGTTCTCCGGACGCATACCACGCCTGTAACTCTGCGGCATCTGGCCTCGACTCGCTCCGAACTCGGCCGCTTCTTTTCAATTGGCAGGGTCTTCAGGAATGAAAAGCCTTCGTACAAGCACCTAGTCGAATTTCACCAAGTTGAGGGGGTGGCCACCGCAAAGGGGCTTTCACTTCGCGATCTGATGGGTCTCCAGAAGGAGTTCTATTCAAAAATGGGGATAAAGAAGGTAAAGTTCTGGCCCACGTTCTTTCCGTACACTGAACCGTCGCTTCAGAGCATGGTCTTTAACGACAGCCTCCAAAAGTGGGTCGAGCTTTTCGGGATGGGAATTTTCAGGCCTGAAGTAACTGGCCCGCTGGGCATAAAGCATCCGGTACTTGCATGGGGCGGAGGAATTGAACGGATTGCAATGTTGCGGTACGGCCTTGACGATGTCCGGGAACTCTACGGCAGCAGCCTGTCGTGGCTAAGGAGGGTGCCAAGGTGCCAGTTGTAAGCATTGCCTTGTCACGGCTGAAGAAAATGATCCCGAACGTTTCCGAAGAAAAAATCATCGACATGCTCCCGTTTGCTGGGCTCGACATCGAAGGCATCGACGAAGAAACCATCAGGGTAGAGTACAACCCCAACAGGCCTGACTTTTCTTCCGATTACGGGATAATCAGATCGCTCAGAGGAATCATGGGCATAGAGACAGGTCTCCCGAGGATTGCGGTCAAAAAGTCAGATGCTTCAGTCTCTGTCGAAAGAGGGGTAAAGTCTGTTAGGCCGTACGTCTTTGCCCTTGTCGCCCGGGGCGGCAAGCTTGACGACGCTGCAGTCAAGCAGCTGGTGGCCATGCAGGAAGACCTGCACGAAGGTATAGGCAGGCGACGTAAGAAAGCTTCAATCGGGCTTCACGATCTGGATGCGATTCGTTTTCCGCTCAGGTACACGATTGTCGACCGCGACTACTCATTCATACCCCTTGGTGAGACTAATCAAAAATCTATCAGGGTGATACTTGAAGAATCCGAGACCGGGAGGCTCTACTCGCACATCCTTGCAGGCTCTGAAAAATGCCCACTAATTGTCGACAGCTCCGGCACTGTTCTTTCACTCCCCCCGATCATTAACGGCAGCGCTACAAAGGTTGACGAAAATACACGGAACCTGTTCGTCGAAGTGACTGCGACTAGCAGGTCGGTTGGCCAGGATGCACTTGCCATACTGGCCGTTACGCTGCACGACGCCGGCTTTGGTATACAGTCAGTCGCAATCCGACAGGGCAAATCAAGATTGCGAACGCCGGTCATGACACCCAGAAAGGTCAAGACAGATGTGAGCTATGTCAATTCGGTGCTCGGGCTGGAGCTGGACGCAAGGCAGGTTGTGAAGTGCCTTCAAAAATGCAGGCTCGGGGCAAAGGTGAGGCACGGAATTATCGAGTGCGAAATTCCAAGGTACAGAACGGACATCGCGGGACCGATAGATATTTCAGAAGAGCTTGCCATCGGTTATGGAATCTACAAGTTTGAGCCCACGCTCCCGCCTGCAATGACATCTGGCGGAATGAGCGATTTGTCCAGACAGTTCGACGCGATTAGGGAGGTTCTTACGGGAACTGGGATGCTGGAATCACTGAACTTT
>DATEEE010000073.1:0-6502 GCA_035281285.1 Nitrososphaera sp. | reverse complement strand
ATCCCGGTGATGACGTAAAGGTAAATGGGCTTGTCTGGAGCGAATTGGTTGACAGGATAGACGCCCTTGACATTATCGTAGTAGAGCTCAAAGATGGGCAGGATAATATTGTCGCAAGAGAAAATTCGACCATAGCAAGCGGCGGCGAATATTCGACATCCCTCTCACTATTGGACAGCGCGGGTGCTGGCACGTATACTGCTCAGGCGCATGTCGAGCTTGAAGCAGATGCCCTTGGACTAGTGGAAGCGATAACATCGGCCAGCCTGCAGTCAAGTAAAGAATTTGCTGTCGCAGTGCCAACAGAGTACCCATTGACAGTAGAAAACCAGGAGTTCATCGTTGAGATTGCCAGCAATTCAGGCATTAACTCTGTTCAGCTCAATCAGGTTGACAAGAAGTTGACATTCTTCGCCGAAGGCAACGACAGAACCGCCGGTTTCACCGAGGTCAGAATACCGAAAGAATTGTTGAACAGTAATCTGACTGTATTCATCGACCAGAATCTGGCCACCGAGGAATCTATACTCCTCAAAGAAGATACGACAACGGACACCGTGCTTGAAATAAACTACACTCACAGCATTCACCGAATAGAAGTCGCCGGCGCCAATGTGGTGCCCGAGTTTCCTGTGGCAATCGCTATCATGGCGACTACTTTGGGCGCGATGATAAGTGCTTCATGGCTAGCAAGGCGCAGGGGTAATGGTTCAGTGCCACAGAGAATCTAAGGCCAGAACATGCCGTAAACGATCACTAGCATTCTATCGAAGACTTGCTGAGGCGTATCATGTCGATTTGTGAATCATGCATGTCACAAACTGGAATGGTAGGGGAAGGCCATTTTCCAACGTAGCGCTGACGGTAGGGATGTGTGGAGCTCTTGAATATTCTTTCATAAGGCTTAATCCCCATGTGGCACAACGCGTAAGTATGGAAAGCTCGACTTTACCGAGTTCCAGACGCCGTGGTCTGGCATCGCTGAACATGAAGATGCTGGGCTTGACTGGTGCAACCTTGATCGCAGTCGGGATAGCGGGAATGATCGTTGTCAGCACACAGGCAAGGGAGGCCCTTGCTGACGAGCAGCTATGGGTGGCCGAGGGCTTTTGGTTCCAGATGAAGGACTATGCATTCATGTTCACCATGATAGCCGGGCTCATACTTGTGATATATGCCCACGTGGCAACGGAGAGGGAAAAGGCCAAACTGCTGGGCAACGCGCCCTAGCCATCGACAGTATCAGCTTGAAATAGTTTGTAGTACATTTGAGGACGCCCTTGAATTGCGCAGGAAATGATTTGGGTTTCGGCTCAGACACATACCAGCGCGTTCTCGGGCATCTTTTTCATTAATTTGCTGCGAACCATAGAACAGAATTACTAGTGATTAAACATTCGCTGCTAAGAATTCTCGCGAACGACATGAAAGGTTATCCGATTAAGCAACTCTTTTAACTGTTCAAACGAATTTTTGAATTATGAAAATGTATGCAGGTTTCGAAGTTGCTGTTGATGCGTGCCGGGTTTGCAAGAATAGCGAACCAATTCTTGATCCGGAAACTGGAGAGACAATCTGTTGCTCGTGCGGCACGGTTATTCGCGATAGGATAGAAGCGATCGATCCTGAGCGCATTCACGCGGTAGAGGATGCTGAAAGTCGAAGCCGAAGAGGAATGCCGCTCTCGTTGGCTGTTCACGATGCAGGCCTTTCGACGATAATAGGCAACATAAACGTGGACGCAAATGGCATTGCGATTGACGGAGAACAGCGAAAACAGATCGAAAGGCTAAGGCACTGGAACAGAATTTCCACGAACAACAAGAGCATTCATCGCAATTTCAAGAGCGCATTTGCAATTCTTGGACTCATCAAGGACAAACTGGGGCTAAGTGACTTCCTAGTCGAAAACGCCGCTTACAACTACCGCAAGGCCGTCAAAGGCAGCATAGTAAAAGGAAGGTCCATACGGGCCATAGTAGTGGCTTCTGTTTACGCTGCGTGCAGAGAATCAGACATCCCGCGAACGCTTGAAGAAATAGCGGGGGCTGCGAACACCGACCCGATATTCGCCGGAAAATGCTATCGATTGCTCGTAAAGTACCTAGGATTGCGGCCGCCGATGATTGACTCCACAAAGTACCTAAGGAGAATTGCGAATAACGCAAGACTAAGCGAAAAGACCTTCAGACGCGCGCTAGAAATCATGACGGTGGCTAAGGAAAGTCACATTACTCAGGGGAAGGACCCGATTGCATTCGCCGCTGCTGTGATTTACGCCGCATGCAATTGCGAAGGTGAGAAGGTGAACCAGACGAGAATCGCAGTCGCCGCAGACGTGAGCATCGTGACCCTCAGGAAGAGACTTCAGGACGTATCTACTATCCTTGCTAGCGCAGAACAGGCGTTGCCTATTGAAGCAAAAGGCTAAGAAAAATCCAAAGAGCCGAAGACGCAGAGCACGTTCAAGCGGCGCAGTTAGGGCTAAAAAGGGCGGTGCCAGAGCGCGAAAAAGAAAGTTCACCTCTAGAAATGTGGGTGGTATCATAGTAAGGACCAGCGGCAGGCGTGAAAAATTCGATGCTGACAGAATGGCAAAAACCGTCGGCCGTTCAGGGGTGCCGTATTTAATGGCGAGGGACATTGCGAAGAAAGTATCGCGCAAATTATTGGCACGCAAGGCATCGAGGACTGGAAGGAAAACACGAAGCCCTCGACGCGTCTCGGCGAGAACCGTTCGCAAGTTAGTGGCAAACGAATTGCGCCAGCGAAATCGGCCGGACATTGCAGCTTCATACGCTGGCGAAATGCCTGCAAATGTACATGCCGGAAGAGATGATCTCGAAAATAGTACAGAACCCGTGCTCGATTTGACCGCTGCCAATAGGTCAAAGCTGCTGTTCGATGGCGCAAGCAGGTCTGCTAAAAGCACAAAGGCGGCAAGATGAAAGTGGCCGTCAGCCAGTGACCCTAGAATTTTAATCTGAGCGATCGCGGGAGGACGGTAAATTGGGCAGGCAAGATGCCAATAGTTTCGCCATCGGCTGCCACTGTAATCTCTCGTTCTTTGGACTCGAGATAAACACCCTTGCTCTGGTCATGTCGGATATTGGAGCCATTAGTGTAGTTGCCATCTTTCATGGGAACGAGCTCGTCGAGCATTCGAAGGCTGCCAGAGTCTTTCACGATTACGACATCCAGCTTGCCGTCAGACATTCTCGCATCCGGTGCAGGCATGAATCCTCCGCCCACGTATTTGCCGTTTGCGATTATTGCCATCGTCAGATTGACCAATTCCCGCCGAGTCTTGTCGTAAATGATCTCGCAGTTATTGCTCTGGTATGAGGGGACAGTGGCGAGTATTCCGGTGATGGTCGAGATGAGTCTGCTTTTTGTGACCTTTCTTACCTTCCTAGATCTCTCAATGATCTCTCCTCCTAGGCCGATTTCCGCAGCGTTGAGAAATACCCTTGTCTTGACTGACAGATGGTCCTGAGTTGTAACCGTCGCAACGATCGTGTCTATCCATCTAGGTCTTCCACTGGCAAAGCTGCGGCAACTTGCGACAATTCCCTCCGGAATGCCAAGGGATTTTGCCAGGACGTTCCTTGTCCCGGTTGGGATGATCCCCAAGACTGCTTCAGGGTTGATGGGTTTCAGCACAGGTCTTGCGTTCATGACACGTGCCCGATTGCCAGCGGCTTTGTGGGAGCGTCGTGGTTGTTCGAAGAACCCATTCGCCACTTCATTTATGGTCCCATCCCCTCCTATTGCAACAATACTTCTGAACCCGCGCTTCAGAAATACTCTAGTCAAAATAGTTGCATCGCCTGGCCGCTGGCTCAACGCGACCTCAACATCACCCTTTAATGACTTTCTTATCTTCACAAGGAGCGAGTCCCAATTCTTGCCCGTAAACCCATTTCGGGAACTAGGATTGACGACGAGCGCTGTCCGTGGGACGTTCCGCAGGGAAGAGCTGAGAAATCGGATGCGACTAGAATTGCCGGAAATTACGGATTGCGACGCGTACCGGCGTGACACACTCTCATTATGCATCATAGTTATTTATCATTACATGCGAATGAACAGGTTCCTGGAGCAATCCGCAATTGGAAAGATTGATTATTCATGTCAGCGCTATTGCGACTGAGTCAATTGGCCTATAATCTTCACCAGTTGGAAAAGGTTGCGAAAAAATATGCTTCTCTCAAGGCTGCTGGCAGGAAAGAAGAGCTTCCAGAGTTGATGGCAAAGATCATTGATTCCATTACCTCTCCCGACTTCCAGGTGAAAACAAGAGATCAGGTTCTGGCGGCTGACGGTTCAACTACGTACTTGTATGATGGAGGGGAGACTTTCCCTTTCCTCTTCGATTTCCTCGCAGAAATCTTGCATTCAAAAGTGCCCATCGAAATCGAGGATGTGAAATTTGGTCCGGGAGAAATTCTTGTAGCGCAAGAGGGCAGACCTCAAGCGGATGCCCGCAGCGCAGTGGCTTTCAAAGAATTGCAGAAGCTAATTCACGGCAAGAGAGAGCGCGCGTTGTCCAAATTCACTTAGGTGTGGCCTTTATTGCGATAGCCTCTGTAGTAGGCCCGCGTGTGCGATATCCATCGGGATAGCTTACAATAGAGATGTGAAGGAATGGCACATGATTTTGTGCAAAGATTAAAGAATCTTGTAGGATATGCCATACCGTGTGGGCCCAAGGCATCCTCTCGAATTGGGGATGTATACCTGAACTTTCCCAAGGTTGCCAGGACATGACGAATGCGTCGAGTACCTACCTGAGCGTAATAATTGGCGCAGTGATAGGCGGGATAATCAGCTGGCTCATCTATACGCGGCAGAAACACACTTCAGACAAGCAGGATCACACTCTAAAGCAGATCAAAGGAATCAACGATCATCAGGAAACCATGCTGCGCAGGCTCGACGAATCTGACAAGCGACACGACAGAATGCTTCGTTCAATACTGGAACTTGAAAAAAGAATTGATTTCCTAGTCGAAAGCCAAAAGGGCTCTTCGAAGCCCGCACGCTCCGAAAAGATTCCTTGAAACTGCTCCCTTCGGAGCATTTCAGCGGCAAGTTTGTTACCCATGATTCGCTAGGCCTGGGCACCGTCACTGTGGACGTGAAAGTTCCTTAATGCCTCGTGGACCCGATTTCTAAATAAAGTCAGTCCGATACGCGTTGCGTTTGGCTGACCCTTAGCTAGCGACTCGGCAAGATTGGTCACAAATTCCAAGCCAACTTTCGGCGGCATTGGAGGTTCGAACGGGTCTACGTAGGCTTCTACTATTACCGGCTTGCTCTTGGCAGCTAACGCCTCAGAGATGACCGCTCTCACCTCTGATGGCTCCCTTACGGAGTAGCCTACACCGCCGCATGCTTCGGCGAATCTTGCGAAGTCAATCGGAGAGAATTCGACGCCATATTCCGGATTACCGAGAAACGCCATCTGCTCCCATCGAATCATTCCAAACGAGTTGTTCTTTATTATGATGACTTTAATTGGAAGACCGTACTGGACAGCTGTGGCAAATTCTGCCATGAGCATGCTGAATCCCCCGTCCCCAACAAAGGCGACGGATTGCCTTTCTGGAAATGCCAGCTGCGCCGCAATCGCGTACGGTAGAGCGCATCCCATGCTCGCCAGCGTGCCTGACAAGGAAAACTTCATGTCCTTCCTCAGCTGGATGTACTGTGCAGCCCACGCTGTGTTGGTTCCGCTATCCACCGAAATTATCGCATCATCTTCGAGCTCTTCAGAGACCGCAGCAGCAATCGCTTCCGGCTTGATCGGCTTGTCTACTCTGGTGCTCCTCTCATTCAATAGTGTATTCCACCGCAGTTTTGCGTTCTGCAAGGAATTCATAAAGTCAGATCGTTGCTTTCTCTTCAAGAGAGGTAACAGCGCCTTGAGTGTAAGTCCTGAATCGCCAACCAGGCCGATCTCAACCGGGTAACGCAGCCCTATCTTTTCCTGCTTGATGTCTATCTGGACCCCCCTTGCACGCCCTGGCTCTGGTAGGTAGTCAATATACGGAAACGAAGTGCCTACCATTAGGAGTGTATCGCACTCGTTCATTGCGTCCGTGGCCGGCTCTGTTCCGAGGAGGCCTAGACCGCCGAGACATCGTTCATGGTCATCGGCCACTACAGCCTTGCCCAGTAGCGCCTTCACTATCGGCGCATCAAGCTTCTCCGACACTGCGAGCACATCATCGCCTGCATTCAGTGCTCCCTGGCCCACCAGAATTACGATGTTATTGCCAGCATTGAGAATCTCCGCAGCACTTGCAAGTTGGTGGTGGCCCGGCACAACAATTGAAGGAAAGGCATCGGATGTATGTCCCGGAACTTTATGACGCGAGTAGCTGCCCTTCAATTTCCTCTCCTGGACATCAATCGGAATGGTCAGGTGGCTCACTGTCCTGTGGGAAAGAGCAGTCCTGCACGCGATGTCTACTGCCATTTCAGCATGCTCTGGACT
>DATEEE010000072.1:0-2788 GCA_035281285.1 Nitrososphaera sp. | reverse complement strand
GTAATGGCCGGCGTAATCGACAGCCTTGGGGCCGACGATGTCTACGTCGACTGCTGTGACGTTATCCCATCCAGGTACAAGCGGAGCATCGAGCTATGCCTCGCCACCAGACCAAGGCGCCTTCATTCCATGCATCATGCGGACTCTGTTAGCGTTGCAGTCTCTGCGGCATCGATAATCGCCAAAGTGACAAGGGACAGAGAGATTCAGGAAATCCGGAATAGGTACGGGCCTGGCATTGGGAGCGGATACCCCTCTGATAGATCCACCATGGAATTCATCAGGACCTGGGTTTCTGAGAATGGCTCTCCGCCCGAGTTTGCCCGAAAGTCCTGGAAGCCGCTAAGGACAATTCTTGACGGCCTCGCCCAGCGCACACTTTACCGCCCGTAGGTACAGTGGATCATGGCGTGATCCTTGTCAAAAGGCTCCAGGTTTATCATCTGGTTTATTGAAAAGCCCGCCCTTTCCAGCCTCTGGGCTTCCTGGACGACCACGGCACGAGGGTCCATCGTGACGTCTATGCTCCGGGTCTTGACGACTAGCAGCATGATCCCGCTTTTCTTGAGGTAGGCGGCGCAGTTCGCGATGGCAATGTCGGTTTGGTCCGGCTGGGCGATGTCGCAGTAGACTACGTCAACCTTGCCAAAGACGGAAAAGTAGCTCTGGGGCCGGCGGGCGTCCTCGATTATTGGGACTACGTTTTTGCGGTTCGACGCAACATTTTCAATAAGCTCCCTTGCGACGCGAGTCGCTGGCTCGACTGCAAAGACAATCCCAGAATTTCCAACGATGTCCGATACGTGGCTGACAGTGGTCCCCGTGGACGCGCCGAGGTAGAGGACTTTGCTTCCATTTCTTATTGGCATGTCCCTCAGCCCTTTTTTCAGCGCGGCTGCGAGCTTGCTTCTGAAGGGATCCCAGAGCCGGTACTCGTCGCCTTCCTGGCGGATCAGCTTTTCGCCGTAGACATTTGAGCCCTTTGCCAGATTCAGCGTGGCGATGTTTTTTTCGCCTGCGACCGAGATCCACCTAATAGCGTCGCTTTCCAAAACGCTTCTTCTTCCTTCTGTCGTCCTTCTTTCTTCTGTCGCGCCTGTCCCTTGACTGCGGAGGCTCCTGGCGCTGGACGTGTTCCCTGTACTTTCTGTCGCGTTCCTTCTCGGGAACGGGCTCCTTGTACTTTTCCCTGATCTCGGTTATCCGGGTGTTCAGCTTGTCGCTGATTGTGGCGTCCTTGCCGGCGTGGCGGTAAAAGTCGATCCTTGCCGCGATGGCGACCTTGGACGCGACTGCCCTGGCGATCTTACCCCTCTGCCACTTTGGCGCAGAGTGAATGAGCGGGTGCTGGAAGATCAGCCCGTGCTTTGGCGGCCTTGCGCCGGTCTTTAGCGCCCTGAAGAGTGCCTTCTCGGCCCCGAGAACCTGGATAGTGCTTGCCGGCAATGTGGCAAGCCTTGCAAGGCTCCCGGCTTTTGCTATTATCCTTGCTCCCACAGTGGCGGTAAGGAGTTCCTTCACGTTAGGGGCGACTACCTCCATCGACGCTTCGACGTGGTCGGCCAGTACCCTGCGAAGGTCGGACTGGGAAATTACCTGATCGGCCAGCCGCTTTGCTATTGCAAGGTTCTCTGGGGTAATGTCTCCACCCTTGCTCCTTCCGGCCGCGTCAAGCATCACCTCTACCTTCTTGTCCTGCATCCCCGCGGCGTAAAGTATTTCTGAGGTAACGTTCTGCCTCGAGCCTGCCCTGCTGACTATTTCGGCGTAGGCGACCAGGCTCTGCAGCAAGTTGTCCAGCTCTGGAAAGTGCAGGCCGTACCACTCGCGGAGTCTCGCTCCCACCGTGTTGATTATCTTGTCCAGCTCGTCAAGCGCGTTTATCGACTGGATAATGTGCAAGTCCAGGCGCTCTGATGCTTCCTTTACCCTGGACGATGAAAGGCTGATCGCAAAGTTCCTGAGGGCCTGCAGCGCCTCCGGCTCGTTGTCCGCAAATCCGGACTTTACGATGTACTCCGGCTTGGCGTCCTGGATGAACTGCTGCTGGTCGTCTGGCATCAGGGAGCTGATGTACCCGGACTGCCGGAGTACTGCGACTACGCTGGCGTCGTTTGCGGTGACAAGATCAAATGATCGCAATTTTTCAATGAACTCGCGCACTTCGTCAGGGGTGGCGCCGCTTTTGAGCAGCCTGTACGACCTCGTGGCGTCACCGAATTTCTTTGACGCAACCAGGCTGCCCGATTCGTTAAAGGCCGCGATCCCAAGCTCGGTCAGGACAACGGAACAGCTCTTACCAGTCATTCTTCAAGACCCCCTATGGACATGCCAGTTAAAAGGCTAAGCACTACCGTAATAAATCCGTGCGTATCGAGACATGGCATGGGGCTCACTAGAGAAGACAGAAGGGAGCTGGAATCGCTCATCAAAGCTGCGGGACACGATCCCAGAGTGCCCGTCGGAATCGCCAATAGACTCCTGCCGTCACAAGGCAATATCGAAGACTTTGCTTACGGGCTGTCTTCGGGAATGGTCCTGGGCAATTTCGCTGCCCAGTTCAACAACAGAAATGGCAGGGAGCTGGACAGGGACGAGATCGCGGACCTGATTTCCATAGTCATGACGAAAATGCCAAGGCTAAGAATGTCAATAAAGAAGCAGCTCGGACTGCATTAGGAGGGTGTAAACATTTATCTAACGTGCAGCGCGATCAATTTTCCCGTTGCTTGACAACAAGTCCAGGCTGCCCATTGCGATCAAGGATGTCGTAATCGTAGTTGCAGGG
>DATEEE010000071.1:0-2830 GCA_035281285.1 Nitrososphaera sp. | reverse complement strand
GCCGCCCAAGCCACCTTCTTCTGGAGGCTGCTGCGCTGTAACGCACAGCGTGTGGCAAATTTGGCTTTTGCCGCTTCCGAATTCTCCGTAGAATTCTGTGATTGCCTGGGTCTCAATGCCGCCCAGCAGCAATTCGTCCAGCGCTTTCGCCCCGGTGGTGCAGCGCAGTAAAGATCTCCTTTTTTCAAGTTCGATATCCGCGGTGGTAAATTCATTGTCCAGCACTCCACTTTCCCTCAAGAGCTTTTGTGCCGCCATGATAAAGGCCGCCGCAGTTTCCTTGGAACCGCCAAGATCCGACGCCAGTTCCTCAGGCACTATTGTGGCAAGTTCCATTACCGAACTTATCCCAGCTTCTTTCATCTTGCGAGCAGTGGTCGGCCCAACGCCTTCGATGTCTTCTATTTCTAATTCCACCACATTCTTTGAGTTCGTCAACTTGAGCTATGATTTCGTCAGTGGTATATAATGACTAGTGCACCGGTGGGGGAGGGGGTACCCACGCGACTAGACCATAACCTTAATCTTGAAAGCTGAGAATACAAAAAGGGTGTCTAGGGGAAGCCTAGACGCCAAGAACGTCGCTACTTTCTTTTCTTTGACTTCTTTTTCGAAGCGGCCTTTGCCTTCGGCTTGGCCTTTCCTCCCCCTCCGCCACCAATCTTGAACATCTTGGTCCCACAGACCGTGCATGTTCCGGTTAGTGCGTTACGCCCGTTTTTCATTACTACTGCCCTTTCTCCCTTCATTTCCCTCTTTGCTTTGCATTTTACACAGTATGCCTGCGTTGCCAACAGCCGTAGGTCTCGCACGCTTGGATTTAAGATTAGCTCTTCTAGCGTCTTTTTTGTCGTATTTGTGCGTGAAATACCCTCAAAATGGCTCGCTTCGGAACCATAGTTGAAAATTTCAGTTCAAAGGAGCACACGCAGAGGCATTTCAGCTAGCCTGCAGACCTGAAAGCTTGCTCCCGCCGCATACATCCCTGCACCTCAGCCAGGGATCTAAACCCGGTTTAGCCGGTGCAGTTCAACGCTGTTATGGGGCTGAAGCAGCGACGCCGTCATGGGCTACTCCGGCGATTCGGACACTGTTATTTGGCTGCTCGGCTGACGCACGAAGAGAAATGGGTTGGCGAGGATTGCTATATTTTTATATCTTCGTTATTTTAGGCAATGTGCGGTTGGCGTCGGATCAGAAAAAACCCCAGAATTTTGACTACTTTGGATGGGACGAGCTGGTCGCCCACAAGCGCAAGCTGTCGGGAGAATTAAAGCAAATCACCGACAAGGTAATTGACATCGACAAGATTCAGATGCACGCCATTGTTGCAGAGATCCGCGAACGGAGATCTCAAATTGACGGCATTAACGAACAAACGCGTGAAGGCAGGACAAAGATCGACAAGCATAACGCAGATCTTCTTTCCGTAAGCGAAAAAATTTCCCAATCCAAGAATTTCTTGTCAATAATGGAGGCGCGGCTCCCAACCGAATCAGAAGAATCGTTGAACAACATTGTGAAAGAAAGCCAGAGTAACATAGACGCCAAGGCATTCAAAAGTGAGCGTGAAAAAAATGAGATCCTGTCGAGGTCAAAGGAAGCATCTATGAAAATTGAAGCGATAAAGGCAACACGCGTCATTCGTGATCAGCTTGCCCAGCTCCAACAAGAGTCCTCAAGGATTAGTAGTTCGGTGCAGGAGCTAGAAGCAGCTCGCGGTGCTGCTAGAGCCAAAATGAACGAAATCAATGGTGAGCTGGATGGACTCTTCGAAAAAAAGCGCGGGTTATCAGCGCAGCGCGAATCGCTCTTGGTTGATTATGATCGGATTGTTAAAGATTTCGAGGCGGTGAACGCAAGGCTTGACTCCATGTCTGATATGAGAAAGAAGCAACGGGAGGAATACGGCCACGGGCTACCCAATGACGCATTGTTTAAGGTCAAGGAAACAGCAAGAAAGAAACTTGAATCAGGCGGCAAATTGAGCTTTGAAGAATTGAAACTCCTATACGAGGAAAAGGACTAGCTGCGCTCGCAGGGATGCCATATCTGATGTCAATAAGCGACTTCTCCCTTGCATGTGCAATAGACGGATCCCCGCCATATTTCACGTATGAAGGAAACACAATGCTCATCATCCAGTCAGCTCAAGACGCCAAGTCCGGAATAAACAGTTTCAGGTCAATAGAAGATTTCATGGACGCTTTGATTTCGCATGAATCTATTCATGTAGTCATCAGAGCCCTCGAATCTGCCAAAATTTCTGACTCTCTTGATGATTTGGAGGTCATTGTCGAGCACAATGGGACAAAGTTCCAAGTGAGCCTCAACAACATCCTATTTGCAAGTGACAACTCTGGCATAGTACTGCCACAGGAGTAACCTGTGAGGTTGATAGCTCTTGAATTTGCGTTGCCTTTATTATACCATTGACAATCTCTTTTTCATCGCTGTTATGCCTTGACCAGCATTAGAACAAGGCGAACGTCCTACACAAAGTCGGTTAGTTTTGTATTCCCGCCCTCTCGGTAGATCGACTTTATGGTTCTGCGTCGACTAGGCAGGTCTACGCATGCGAGTTCCAGTATGAATTGCTGCTCTTCAAGCGTCAGGCCGGGATTTTTGAAATGCAACTGGCTGAAGACGATTTTTTGCAATATCCCCTGAAGTGATGCGAACCTTCGGTGAGCCCTGGAAGATATTGAGCCGCTTGCATCATCCAGCATTCGTGCGAGATTAATTCGTTCAAAGTCGAATATTCCGCAGGAAACGAACCTGTCGAATACTGAGACCACTTCGAAATAATCATCACGGCCGGTGTAGCATA
>DATEEE010000070.1:0-5583 GCA_035281285.1 Nitrososphaera sp. | reverse complement strand
AAGTTCGAGTGTGGGACGATACGCGGATCTGAGGGTCCGCTCAGGCCCGGGCACTACGACACCGACATTGGGATTCTAAACAAGCAGCCGTTCGAGGTAAGGGTCGCCTGGTCGGCTACATCCAATGACACCCCCACCAGCACGAATGCGATACTCAAGACTCTTGGCCCGGACACTTCCAGCAACATCGTCTGCAATGACATCCGATCGGTACTCGGCGCATCGGAGAAATTTGTTGAAGGCTTTGTGTTGCTAGAAGTCCCCGTGGACCCCATCATGCTTTCATCGATTTCGGGCGGTAGTTCCGTCGCTGTCAGTAGGCAGGAGGCAATCAACGTGCTGGATGTCCAGGTCTTCTACACCGCCAACGCACTCGAGGAATTACCCCAACCCATCCTAGCCGACAAGATCGCTTTTGTGATCACTTCCGAAGTAGAGTTAGCGAGCCTGCCGCAGTCAATGTTGGGCAAGTTACTTGACGTCACTTTACCGTCAGAGTTCGGTAGTGTTTCTGACCCGGCGGAGAGAGTTAAGGTGCACCTAGCTCAGAATTACAACATGACAGCAACAGAGCTTGCAAGCCTGAGAATAGAAGTCATGAGCGTTGACGTAAGCGTAGGGGCAATGCTGGACGACCATGCAATTTCTCTGTCAAAAATAAGCCCGCAGGCGAGGACCGGATGAGTAGAATATTCTACACGAAAAAAAGAATGCCAAACTGTAAAACAATATAAACACCGAGCGCGAGCTTGGTTGTATGGCTACCTTTACTTTGCCTCAATTGCCGTACGCTTACGACGCGCTGGAACCACATATCGATGCACGGACCATGGAAATTCATCATACAAAACACCACCAGGCTTACACCGACGGGCTCAACAAAGCGCTCGGCGGACTAGGCGGTGAATGGCAGAACAAGAGCGACGTTGTGGAAATATTGAAGAACATTGACTCGGTTCCTGATAGCGCAAGAGGCGCAGTGAACTTTCACGGCGGAGGTTACAACAACCACGCGCTATTTTGGAACAACATGAAGGCAGGCGGAGGCGGCGAACCTGACGGGGAACTTGGTGGTGCCATCAAGAAGGCATTTGGAAGCTTCTCTGACTTTAAGACAAAGTTTTCACAAGACTCCACGACGCTTCAGGGCAGCGGCTGGGGTTGGTTAGTAAAGAATTCCAGCGGTGCAGTTCAGTTTATCACGATGCCAAACCAGACCAGCCCGTGGACACGGTGGAACAAGGAAAAGCTCACACCACTTCTCGGCCTTGATGTATGGGAACATGCGTATTATCTGAAATACCAAAACAAGCGAGCAGACTATATCGCTGCTTGGTGGAACGTAGTCAACTGGGGAGAAGTCCAGAATAGGTTTTCAAAGGCATAACTCCCTCCACCCTTTTTCCTCGTAACTATCCGGTTCTTGTGAAGGTCACCGCGCCATACTTTTCGCGGGTCGTCCTGCTGACTGCCATGTTGTAATCATAGATTCTTGCGGAGTACTCTGTCAATACGGGCATCACGGAATCTATCGACTCGTCAAGGTAGAATCCGGGGCAGTCGCCCGTGAATTGAAACGATGCATGCACCACCGGCTGACCGCGGCTGTCAACCTCCAGCCAGGACGCAAAAGGGTAGAGCCAGCACACACCGGGTTTGTCCGGATGTACCATGCATGCCCCTTCCTCGTCCAGAAACCTGCAGCTTATCGGCACGCCATCTTGCTCGGGCTTTTCGTCTGCCTTGCGTTTTAATGATATCATTGTAAGAGTCGTTATGAGCCCCTGCATGGTTGCCTGCTCCTCCCAGCTAGAGATCAGGGTCTCGTTCTTTAGGAATTCGGGCTGCGCATTGTAGCCTAGTTTCGCGCTCAACTTTCTAATGTCGTCCTTGGTCAGTGGCAGCCTGCCCTGCCTGTCGCAGCAGTTGTGGCAGTCGGGCCACAGGCACTTCCAGAGCACGTACAGACCATCCTGCTTGAGAATCGGGATATGAAATATCACCCCACCTATGTTGACAGGAGAATCCTCGACGTCACCGCGCTGCCCGAGTTGAAGATCGTATAATTTTGGATCTATTGTCCACTTTTTGGACAGGAGATCCAGTGAATCTCTGATCGACTCTGCATCCTGCGGCACTGTGATAAATTATAAACCCGGGAGTTTAAGTTTAACTCACTTTGCTGAAGAGCCCGCAGCGCAAGTCGTCCGATGCGGTCGGCGATGATAGCCAGCGCTCGGTCAGAGCAAAGGGCAAGCATGCCTCGTCAACTGAAAACCGGCGCATGGTTTGGGAAAATGTCGTTTGGCCGCTCGTCATCGATGTCAACAGGTCGTATTTCTCACTTAAAGAATACCACGCCAAAAGGGATGAATTCTGCAAGCATTCTGGAATATCGGCTTCAAAAGTTGCCGGCGGCTTTGTGTCACTTTTGATAAAGGGAATTATCGCTAGGGACAAGAACATTTATTCGATCCACTACAGGCTCATCCCGTACCTGCGAAAAAAGGCCCCGCTCGAATACGGGCTTGTGATCAGAGAAGTTAACACGAAGCGGTAGAAGAATAGCCAAATCGTTCTGACCTGTTCTCAAATAATGCTTAAGAAACCGAGCGCGGCCGGTGGGTTGCCAGTGCCTTCACGCTTGACTGATATCTTCAGTCAATCTGATGGCGTTTCCACCCTCTGAAACGAAATACACCACAAGATAATGATTTTCGGTACTTTTCATGCGATGTGCCCTGCATAACTAGATCTGCATTGCTTCCCAAACTAGGCTTGATGACTTGGTATTCCTAAGAAGAGAGAGGAGACGGGCTACCTCTTTGCGTATTTCGCGCCGCCTGTAAAGTCCACTGCTACGAACTTCTCGTTGCCTATGACCCACGCGTCATGGCCCGCTGGGACTAGTCCGGTATCACCTGGCCCAAACTCCTGCTCACTCCCATCATCCATCCTCACGTGCATTTTGCCCGAAATGACGTACATCGTGTGAGTGACCTGGCAGCTGCTTCCTCCAACTATCGGCTTTACGTGGGAAGACCATTTCCAGCCCGGCTCGAAAGTACCAACTGCTATGGGCGCGTCGCCTACGTTTGTGATATCGATCTTTCCTTTTTCAAATTTTCTTGTCTCGTCCGGTGAGCTGATGTTCTTCCTCACTATTCTAGACATGTTTTGAGATGACATTGGGTTCGTTGCTCGAAAATACTATGTAAGTGAATCGGTGCGGAGTTATATGAGAATCATCTAGCAGATGGAAAATTCATCAGTATCCGACTGAAGCCGGCTCTCCTGAAGAGAAACATCCCGATGTCCAAAACCGATTCCAAGGACCTGAAAGACACACGGTATCACAAACCCATCAACCTGTTCCGTTCTTTTCCGTTTTAACTTGCCCGCCGGTTCATGAAGCACCGGCGATTCGTAATTCTTGACGCTGAATTTCCTCTATCTGTTCAACAATCTGTTGCAGGATATTGTTGGCATTGCTGTCACCAAACAGGACAGAAAGTCCGAAGTGGAGTTGCTCAAGAGAGAAAGGCGAGGAGGCTGCAGGGTCAAGCGACACATCATAATCCCTGAGATGACGCGTCAGGATGTCGTTCATGTCCCCGCCAACACTATCCAAGACTTTAGCGGCTGCTTGCCGCTTTACTTTGTCACTTGCGTCTTTTGGCAATTCCCTAGCGAGATTATCTCTCGCAAGCCATTAACAAGATTGTGTAAGGTGACACTACAACTCATTACCGGGGACATTTGTCCACGATTGGCTGGAGCTAGCGATAGCCCAGTTGCACGCATTAACTTATTCTACCTCGCTAATCAACGACCATGGTCAATGCAAAATACACGGTCTTGATCGCTGTGGCTGGCTTTGTGGCTCTTCTCTTGCATCGCCGGAATTGAGTGCTTATGCCAGCAACGTTGCAAACGATGCGACGTGCGCGGGATGTGTCGGAACGACCGAACTAGCTAACAATGCGATTAACGCATCAAAGGTGGAGGATGAAGAGTGCACGAAGGTTGCATTGCGCTAACCGGTCAGTACTAAATAGCACGACACAATTGAAACGTTAGAGTCAAATATCCCGTAAGATAGCCGGAATTTCGGTTAGCCCGGTCGTCTAGTGGCCAATCTCCAAGGTTGAGGGCTAGGGATTCCAGGCTCTGGATCTTACTAGAAGAAAAGAAACCTGGAGACAGCAGTTCGAATCTGCTCCGGGCTACCTTTCTTTCTTTTTAGAAAACTAGACTCTCGGGCCTGCGCGGATTATTTCCTTCTCAACGCTGCCGAACTTTTCAAAGTTCTTGACGAAAAGCATTGCCAATCTCCTAGCTGCCGCGTCGTATCTGTCCTTGTCAGACCAGGTGTTGCGCGGGTCAAGTACCTCTGCGGGAACTCCTGGGCACGAAGTAGGCATCTGGAGGTTAAAGATTTCATGCTGCTTCCGGGGAACGCGATCGATGTCTCCGCTGATAGCAGCCGTAACCATAGCCCTTGTGTAGTCGAGGTTCATCCTCTTGCCGATCCCGTAGGGTCCTCCTGTCCAGCCGGTATTGATGAGGTATACCCGTGTGCCATGGGCGGTGATCTTTTTACCCAGCATCTTCGCATATTCCTGGGCGTGAAGCGGCATGAACGGCGCTCCGAAACAGCTCGAAAAAGTCTCCTTTGGCTCCGTGATCCCCCTCTCCGTGCCCGCGAGCTTGCTCGTGTAGCCGGACATGAAATGGTACATCGCTCCCTCTTTTGAGAGCGTAGCGATTGGCGGCATAACCCCAAAGGCATCCGCAGTAAGGAATACGATCACTTCTGGATGGCCGGCAACGCTGGGGATGACCGCATTATCAATGTAGTCAAGCGGGTAGGCGACTCGCGTGTTTTCCGTCAGGCTGCCGTCATCAAAGTCCGGCTCCCTAGTGCCGTTTCTGATCACGACGTTTTCCATCACGGCCCCAAACCGGATCGCCTTCCAAATCTGCGGCTCCTTTTCTGCGCGGAGGTTGATGCATTTGGCATAACAGCCTCCTTCAAAATTGAAAATGCCGGTATCCGACCAGCCATGCTCGTCGTCACCCACAAGCCGGCGCTTCGGATCTGCTGAAAGCGTGGTCTTGCCGGTACCAGAAAGTCCAAAGAAAAGTGCAGTTTCGCCGTTCCTTCCGACGTTAGCAGAACAGTGCATGGGAAATACGCCCTTTCTCGGGAGGACGAAATTCATGATGGAAAACATGGCTTTCTTGATCTCGCCGGCGTAAGAGGTCGAGCCGATCAGAACGATTTTTTTCCTGAAATTAATAATGATAAAAGTCTCAGTCCGGGTGCCGTCTTCGCCGGGAACGGCTGCAAAGTCGTCGCAGGACACAAGTGTAAACTCTGGTCTGTGGTGCTCCAGCTCATCGAGCGTTGGCCTTATGAAGAGCTGCCGGGCGAACAGATTGTGCCACGCACGGTTGTTTATCACGCGGATTGGGAGCCTGTTTTCGGGATCCGCTCCCACATACCCGTCGAAAACGAAAAACTCTCCGCCCTCAATGTGCTTTTTCATCCGTTTGAATATCCTGTCAAAGTTCTGCTCT
>DATEEE010000069.1:0-3245 GCA_035281285.1 Nitrososphaera sp. | reverse complement strand
AGCATGAAGAACCAGTACCTTGTGAGGTTCCTGTCTCCGTGCATGTAGCCGATAGAGTATACCATGATAAGGAACGATATCCAGGCGACCAGGTTCGCCATGACTATGGCAAGAGGGTCCGCAAGAACGCCTGCGTTCAATCCAAGCGAGGAAATCCACGGCACCTGGCTGTGAAGCTCGTGCGCGGAAAGCGCGGTCGGGATCAGAGTGGCTGCAGAGATCGCGCTGGCCAGGGCAAAGCCCACGGCAGTGTAGTCCCTGACCTTGTTCCCGGCCTTTGCAATGGCGGCCATTACCGCGGCCCCGGCGAACGGAAGAATCCAGACGAGCCACCCGTTGATTGCAAGTCCTTCGAATCCAACTGCCAATCTAGATCACCCTAATGTCCTCCGCCCTCTTCTGCAGCAGGCTCGCCGTCGATCATTTCAGATCCGTCGGTTGCTTCCGCTTGCGCGGGCAGCGGCAAGACAGCATCCTCTCCCTCGAATATGACGCCTACATAGTCGGTGATAGGCGTGAAGAACAGGTCTGGAACTACGCCGATTATCAGCGTAAGCGCCGCAAAGGCGGCCATTGTAGCAGTAATGTACCTGTTCGAGTCCTTGACATGCGCCAGCTCTTCAGGGATCTTGCCAAAGAATATCCTCTTGTACATCCACAGGATGTATGCGGACGAGAGCACGGTCGCAAGTATGCCTAGCGCAAACATGGTGGTGCGTAGCGGGTCCATGTCGGCAGTAGCGGTTTGAAGAACGCCGTTAAACAACGTCCACTCGGCCATAAAGCCGCTGGTAGGAGGTATTCCGATAATCGTAAGCGCGCCTATCATGGCAATGACGGCCGTGTAGGGCATCTTGCCGGCAAGGCCGCCCAGCTTTGCCATGCTCCTTGTGCCGGTCTGCAGAATAATGGATCCGGCCATCATGAAGAGTATCGCTTTGCCCAGGCCGTGCGTGATGTAAAGCATGGCTGCGCCGGTCACCCCTAGCATGCTTTCCGAGCCAAGCCCGAAAAGGATGTAGCCCATCTGGCTGATGCTAGAATAGGCGAGCACCTTCTTGATGTCGTCCTGCATCAGCGCCATGGCGCCCCCGTAGATCATGGTGGCAAGGCCCCACATGTTGATGTAGATGCTGTACTGCTCGTAGCTTCCCGTCAAGAGCTCCATCCAGAGCCGGATGAGACCGTAAGCTCCAATCCCGATCATTGCCGGCGAAAGGAGCGCGGAAACCGGCGTCGGCGCCTCGGCATGCGCGTACGGCAGCCAGATGTGAAGCAGGAAGGCGGCGAGCTTTACCCCAAGGCCAGCTACCAGCGCGAATACGATAAGAGGTAGCCACTGCGCGGGGATCTGCCCGGCGTTTGCCTTTATGGTTTCAAAGTCAAATCCGCCTGCAAAGAACCCCATTGCCAAAAGGCCGAGCAAAAGGACCACCGCGCCTACGTGCGTCCAGAAGAAGAACATCAGGGCAATTCGCCGCCTGGCACCGTAGCCGTAGAACGCGACTAGAAAGAAGGACGGAACCAGCATGAGCTCGAAAAAGACGTAGAACTCGATCAGGTTCGTTGCAAGCACCGTGCCCAGCATCCCCATCGAGAAGGCAAGGTAGAGCGCAAAGTAAAGTCCCATCTGGTTGTTCACGTATTTCTGTGTGTCAACAACGGTGGTCTGCGAAACTCCCGAGTTTCCAGAACTGCTCCCATGATCGCCGGCCGCGCCGTGGTGGCCCTTGTGCCCCGGGAGGTCCTCCATCACCTTGTGCACCATGTAAGGCTTTGAATACAGAGCAAGAACGGTGCAGAGGATGTATATCGTCAGAGCGAACGGGAGGCTCAGCCCGTCAAGGCGAAGACCAAAGTCGCCGAACTGGCCCCAGGTGTAGCTTTCCACGTAGACTTGTCCGCCGTTGCCAAATATTCCGATCGCCGGTATCGCCAAAAGCCCGGTCGAAACCGCGAGTGCCCCAAAAGAGAACCACGTTGCCACGTTAACTCCCGCCTTTCTCCCAAGTACGTAGGCTACGGGCGCCAGCAGCAACGGAATAAAAGTCGCCGCTAGCAGGAAGTAAGACTCGGCCATTCCGTCTAGCCCCTCATGCTCCTGAATTCAGCAACGTCAATCTCCTTGTAGAGCCGGTAAGCCACAATGATGAGGCCCAGCCCCACAGCGACTTCGGCCGCAGCGATTGCGATCGAAAAGAGCGCGAATACCTGACCCTGCGCGTTGGGAAGCGTTCTAGAAAAGGCGACCAGAGTCAGGTTAGCGGCGTTGGCGATAATCTCTATCGAAATAAGCATCCTGATCGCGTTGCGCTTTACGACCAGGCCGTAAATCCCGATCGCAACCAGGACCATGGAAACAATTATGAAATCAATCAGTTCGGCCATTCTGCTTTTGCTCCTCTTCGCCAGTTACGTTTACTTCCTCCCTGCGTGCAAGTGCCAGCGCCGCAATGATAGAGCCGGCTAGCGTCAGGCCGAGAATTATCAGAGTGGGCGCGTAGTACGTCAGCATCTGTTCTCCTATTTCCCTAAAGTCTATGGCATCGGATTCGTCAAAGTTGCCGAACTGGCCGTTGAGCCCCGTCGCAAGCAGCAGCGATCCAAGGCTCGCCATGATAATGAGCATGAGTGCGATCCCAGCTCCCTTTCTCTTCCGGTCCTCCTTTGTGGTGAAAAGCGCCTGAGTCCTGACCAGCATGACGGCAAAAATTATCAGCACTGCCACGGCGCCTACATAGACTGCGATCTGGAACATGGCGACGAACGGAGCGTCGAGCAGCAGGAAAAATCCGGCGATGCCGAGCATGGAAATCGCCAGAGCAATTGCGCCGTAGATAAGCTCGCGTGTTTCAAGCGCTACAATTGCGGCGCCTACTGTCAGGACGGCGACGCCAATGAACACGGGATCAGCCATGCGTTGCTCCCCTGTCTTCGATTACGATTTCGATGTCGCCCTGGTACTTTGGCTTGACCGCCAGCTGGCCGGGCGTGTAGATCAAGTGCTCCTTGGTAAACGCGGAGAGCTCATAGTCGTTAGTCATGAACAGCGCGTAGAACGGGCACGCGTCCACACAAAGACCGCAAAAGACGCACTTGCCATAGTCTATCTGGGGCATGATCGCCTTTTTGTTTTGCTTCCACTGCTCGTCTACCTTGACCATTCCAATCGCTTCGGCGATCCCTTCGCAGGCGATCGCGCAGAGCTGGCAGCCGGTGCACTTGTCGTGCATGAGAATGTGCCT
>DATEEE010000068.1:0-7043 GCA_035281285.1 Nitrososphaera sp. | reverse complement strand
ACTGGAGTAAAGTCGATCAACATCAGTGACGCCTACTTCCCAGTATTTTACAGGGACTTTGCCCAGGAGGGAAGCGGCGCTTCGACTCCGATACTTCCGGGTCAGCAGCAGGTATCCATGAACGTTCAAGTCACATTCCTCATGAGCTAAGTGAGGAACCCCCCTCCTTTTTTTCAATTCTAAAAAATATTGTCCGCGGAGGCCTACTCAAAATCTCAAGTTTTCACGGACTTGTAGATTGCGAGTCTCTTTTTTGCTAATTCCAATTCCGAGCTCTTTGACTTTAGTTCTCGCTCCAATCTTGCGATCTCGTCTATCAGTTCCACTCTTGTCTTCACTGCGTACCGAGTATACGAAAGTGCCACGTCCAGACTCACGTCGGTCCAAGATAACATGCTGAGAGACGCGCTATTTACCCCCAGCTCTAGCAGAGTTTACCTGAACTGACCTAAAGCCAGGTTAGGATGCTATCCATCTAGCGGGTAACTTTCCACAACACGATGTCCCCGTCATCGTCGCGCTCTGCAATGAATACGTCTCCTGTATTTTCCAATTCTAGCACTGCGATCCCTTCTTCATTGCATATATCTGCAATCTTTTCCAGAATATCTTGCCGCAATTCCGGAACGTCTGCATCGCCTTTCTCTGGAAGGTATCGGCTGCTATTTTCCTGGAGTCCAGAAATCAACAACCCTCCCACTCTTGCTCGAAGATAATAGTTAGCAGACCAGGTTACGCAACCGAGACGGAAAAATTAACTACAAGGTGAGGATACTTTGGGCGAGCTCTGTATTTACCAGTGACCAATATCATGTCATCGAAGGTTTAACCGGAGGGCTGATAGCGACTGAATGTCCAATGCCCCCGGCCTTCAATCGTTTATCCTCCTTCAACAATAGTGATATACGGAGTTCTTCGATACACCCTTACTTGATCAGAGTCTTTTTCGACGGCCTATGCCAGCCCGTTAACCCAGGCGGGATAGCATGCTATGGCTATCTGATCCGCAAAGACGGAAAGCTGGTTCACCAGGATTATGGAGTTGCAGGACAGCCGTTCTCGAAAGACGCGACCAACAACGTCGCAGAGTACACTGCACTAATAAAAGCCCTGGAATGGCTTTTGGAGAATTCGACTAACGAGCCAGTGAGAATAATTAGTGATTCAGAGCTAGTTGTCAGGCAACTAAAGGGAGAGTACAAAGTAAAGTCAAAGCGCATCGTGCCGCTCTTCAGGAAGGCTTCTTCCCTCAAAGACTCGTTTGCCAACATCGAGATCACTTGGGTCCCGCGTGAAGAAAACAAGGAAGCCGACGCGCTCACAAACCTGGCGTACGAAGAGGCAATCAAGAAAGGGTCGAAAAAGAACCGATATGCAGCCCCCTAGCTGCCTGTATCCAGCCGCGCATGTAGCTCCTACAATCGCTCAGGCGGCGACTGGGCTTTCCGAGAGCCCCGCGCTGCCGAAAAGAACAGAGAACTGCTGGCACCAGATAAGAACCGTGCCATATTTGTCTAGGTCGGTCCCTTCCGGGATGTCATAGTTCTGGTTTCCGATATTGCCTTTCAGCTTTCCAAGGCTCACGTATTCTGAAGCTTGCTTATCTGTTGAAAGGTACACGTAAAGATCCGGCCCGTTAGTTGCCCTGAATTCTTCTAGCCGCAAGATCCTTCCTTCCTCTTGAGGTATCACTTTTGCCTGTCCGGAAGCGTCGTGGATCCCATCTCCCACGCCGACGAAACTGCCGGATAGCTCATAATCAATCCCTGATTCTCCACTCATGCCGCCTTTGTCCTCTGCCATTGCGTCATCTTGCCCCGGCGTCGCCGGGAGCGGCTCATCGATGGTGGTGTTCACAAAAAGCGGCCCGGCAGCGTATACGCCCAGCGGAATGGCAACTGCGGCCACATTGATTGCCGTAATGATTCCTTTCTTCACAGGAGCGCTTTGGGTGGCCGGACATAAAATAATTTTATCCAGATCTCGACCGGATCATGTCCAATTCCTAGATCGAGTCGGACATGGTGGCAAACCTCGCACGGTGCTTTTGAACCAGGGGAAGGATTTTGTCGATAATAACAGAGTCAAAGTCTTTGTTTTGCACATCAAGCGTAACTAGCAGATAATTTCCATCGTCGATAGGGATGGTCGCCCGGTGAAGCATTTCGTATCGCCCAAACGCGTACAGCATCTTTCCTATCTTGGTCTCGAACTTTCCTCTCGTTCTCTGCCGGGCAATCGCCGTAGCTGCATAGTCTTCATTTTCCTCATCGGAAAGAAGGAGAGTCAAGCCCTGTCTCTTTTGCTGTGCGATTATAACGCCGTTCTTATTTACAACACCGACCCAGCGAATCGATTTCTCCGCGGCGAGGATGTTGTGGCAAAAAGAATTGAGGAATTCATAGTCGATTGCCAAGCAAGTCCCCTCCGGTAAGGTTGGTGGCGTTAGCTAATAAACACTATCTCCTTATTAGATACTTCCACCTTGTACTGATCAGAGCATGTCGGAATACGAGTCTGGCACTTTTCGTTGCAAAGACTGCGCGCAAGAGTTCCTCACAAAGGAGGAAGCGGACCGACACCACAGGGAACATCATGCCGAGGTCAGCGTGGGCGAGTAAAATCTAGGGTTAATTTCTAAAACTGACTGATGGGTCAGTTATGCTTATTAGTTCCTTGCGCCACACCACAAGCATGCAACTTTCGAAAAATAGAGGTATTCACTTTCCTGCTACGCCGTCTGGTGACAATTTCATTCGCCAATCTCTCGTTCCAGGTGACCTCTGATGCCCAAAGTAACCAGCCTGTACAAGGCCGAGATCAGAGACAAGATAATCCAGGCAGCTATTCAGAGCTTTTCGCAGACCGGGTTTGACAGAACTAAAGTCGAAGACATTGCCAAAAGGCTGGGGCTCAGCAAGGGTACCATTTACCTCTATTTTGCCAGCAAGGAAGAACTCTTCCTCGGAATTTGTGAATACTACCTAAGAGTGATGAAAGAGCGCCAGCATTCTGCAGTTTTTTCCAGGAGGGAAGATCTCTTGATGGACGCGGAGAAATTCTACGACGAGTTCCAGAAGCTTGAGCAGGGCAACGACAAAGTGATGCTCGAAATGGTGGTCGAGTCCACCAGAAACCAGAAACTCAGAAAATCCATGTACGAGCACAGGCTCAAGGTCTATGACGCCGTTGTCGAACACCTTGACAAGCATGTAGACAAAGGACTGATCAGAAAGGACATCGATACGCATGCGCTGGCGTCGGCATTTGTGGCCTTATATGACGGGCTGACGGCCAGCAAGATGCTTGGGGTGGGAGAGTCTGCAAACAAGAAGGCGTGGGTTGCGATGGTAAGGGCAGCTATAGCCGGCATCGCGCCTGGCTAATCAGACCAGGTTACCCTGTGCATTCTTGCCTCGTCTGAATTGACCGGTGCGTCAGCCGAATCTGTCTTTACAGCGGCTATCTTGTCCACGACGTCCATACCAGAAGTCACTCTGCCAAATACCGTATACTGGCCGTCGAGAAAGTTTGAGTCTTTGAGAACGATGAAGAACTGCGAGCCGGCGCTATTCGGATCCTGTGAGCGTGCCATCGAGAGTGCTCCCCTAGTGTGCTTGTTCTTGTTAAACTCTGCCTTGACGTTCCAGCCAGGTCCACCTGTGCCCCACCTGGACCTGCCTGCGTCGGTCTTGGTATTGGGGTCGCCACCCTGAATGACAAAACCCGGAACGATTCTGTGAAATACGAGGTTGTCATAAAAGCCGCCTGTTGCTAGCTTTCTAAAGTTTTCAACAGTCTTGGGTGCAGCATCAGGAAAGAATTCGATACCTATACTTCCATGCTTTGTTTCAATACTGGCTGTTGCAGTCATGCAGAAGGTTAGCGCTGTTCCGGGATATTTGAATCAAACACCCCTGCCACCATGTTGTCTGGAACCGGCTTTAGATAGAGAGAGTTCTTGATAGCTCCATAAAGTGCCACGTACTGCATACCAAGTGCAGTCGTCTTGTAAGTGGGATGGCTAGCCTCTGGCGATCTTGACAGGAGATTTTTGGATACAAGGAACTGGATGTATCTGTTGAATTGAGAGGTGGTCAGGTTTGCCCTTTCTATCAATCTCGTTTTTCCGATACCTCCGTTTGAAGCCTCTAGAATGGTAGAAATGATGTCAAGGCTGCTCCTCTTCTTCAACCGTACCCCTGTAGAGTGGCGTATGATAAAAGCAGTTCTATGGCTAATTTTCATTTCATGATCGGTAACTATTACCACAGGACTGCGCCAATGTGGTCAGATTTTCCATGAAAGTGATATCGGTCGGACAGCCTTCTGATAGACTCGGAATCATGAAATTGGGTCATGGTCAAGCTGCCGAAGCGTCGAAGAGGTATAGGGACAGTCATCACAACCCTGATTATCCTGATAGCCTCGGTAGCACTCGCGGCGGGAGTAGTGTTTTTCGGTGGATCGATGTTTGAGACGAGTGCGAAATTTGAATCGATAAAGACGTACAATTCCCATGTCTGGACGTCATCGACGGGACCTTCGGTCGCGGCTTTTGTCGTCCAGAATACTGGAGACACTGCTGTGTCAGTGCAGCAAATTACACTAAGGGGTCAGGCCGTTCCGTTCACCTCCTGGTACTATAACAATACGGCGTCGGTTGCAACGACTGAAAACGTCATGAAAGAGCTGAGGTTCGACAGCTCGCTGACTGGGATAGATGTTTCAGGCGATCTTGCCGAAGAGCAATTCAGCCAGGCGTCAGGTGCCATAACGCTCGAGCAGGGGCAGGCAATGTTCGTTTACCTTGAAAATCCGGCAGGCATATCGATGCTTGACGCGGGCTTTGACGTTAGCCTGGGAGTTCATGCAGGCAAGTCTGTCGCCACCGAAATGGTGCATGTGACGACTATTTAGAAAGCCGTCATTCAGGCTTGAACTTGCAAATAGGCGGGACGACGCCTCACCGGGACGGGAATTCGCATGATCTGGCCGCTGTGCTGGCGTCAATCACATACGAATAATGTGTATGAGAGGGGGTATTACTTGCACAGAATTACAAAGCTCGCTCATTACCTCAATTGTAGATGAAAGTGCTGATAGCAGAGGATGAAGCCTCGATCTCTATGCAGTACTACCTAGTGCTGAAGGAAAGGGGTCATGAAGTGACAATCACGGATAACGGGGAAGACTGCCTGTCACAATACGCAACTGCTATTGATCAGCTGTCTGACATGACCGATAACGCAAGCAAAGCCGGAAGTGTTCCACCTTTCGATCTAGTAATTCTTGACTACAGGATGCCCAGAATGGATGGCCTCGACGCAGCCCGGGAGATTCTAAGGATCTGTCCAAGACAGCGGCTCATGTTCGCCTCTGCATACACAGCTCAAACACTTTTGGAGGCAGTAAAGGGACTTCACAAAGTCGTCGAGCTCTTACAAAAACCATTTGACCTGGAATACTTTGTTGATGCTGTGGAAGACAAGGCTCTATACGAACAACTTGAGAGGCTGAATGTAAGGGTAAGGGAACTAAGAGACCACAACATCACCCATTCCGAGTTGATAGACCTGCTTGCCGGCGTCCAAAAACTCCAGAATATGGTCATTAACGGATAGAACTGCGTTCTTTTTCATGATCAAGATAAACCAAGTGCCCGGCAATGCTATTTTGTACTAGTACTTCGCACCGTTACTTTTTAATCGGATGAGATTGCAGGCTCATGCATGCTAGGGTATCCTTTTAGATTCCAAAGTTTCTGGTCATATTCGCCACGCTGCCAGGTTCAGCAGCTTTTTGAATTCAATCGCGGCGGTAGTGCGACAGAGTGCTCGGGTTATTCATTCCCGGGCTCGGGAGTGAATGGACATAAATCGGCAGGAGGGTCAGGATTATGAATATCGAAGAGGCAGAGTCACCAGCTGTTGAAGCCCGAACATGTGGAGATAGGGACAGAAAAGTTGCGTACAAGTTCATGGACGCCTTTCACAGCCTCTGCATTGACAAAAAGGACATACTGCTTGCCGAGATATCCGCCTGCGAGACTCTGCTTCGCGCTTGCAGGGAAGAGGAGGATCGAAGAGCGGTCGAAAAGGAAATCCAGGAGCTAAAGATGGCGCTCGACCTTATGCCCTAATCTTAGAGGAAGTAGTCCTTGTTCTCTATCACAAAGGGGAATACTTTTCTGTTTATTATCGAGTCTGCCTCTGCGTCTACATCAAATGAGAGCAAAAGGAGAAACTTGCTCTTCCCACTCGATTTTATGGGGACAGTAGCGCGCACAAGTTTTGAATAGCGACTGATGGAAAAACGGAGCTCGCCTATCCTTGATTCGAAGGATTCCCGTGTGGCAGCGCGGATTGCAGCCTGCACAGAGTAGCGAGCGGTTTCTTCCTGAGACATAAGGGGAACGAGATCTCGCCTGTAGGCGCTCGCAACGAGGTGACCAAGGTGATTCGAAATCCCGGCAAACCTGATAAAGCTGTCCTTCTCCAAGACCCCTCTGCAGAAACTATCGAAAAAGGTGTCTTGATCCTGCATAGAGCATTTTCCTGTGCAAAAGTAACTTCTACTTTGTATAAAAGGTATCAGCCCAGGATAGTTTATTTGCCTAGCATTAATCGCCCACGTCAGGTCATGCCGCGCATTCCGTCTTCCATCTCGATACCATTGCGCCCCCCGTCGTCGGCTTGACCTTCTGTCATTTCATTAGACATGGTTTCGGTCGATAGATTGCCGGACATGCTCTCCTGCTCTGGCATTTCCATAGAAGAGTCGGAGACTGACGCAGTGTCGATGAATCCGGCTATTGCCAGTGCGCCTGCAGCCGTCAGGCACACCCCCGCTACCCGGGCAACCCAGACTCCCTTGGACCACATCTTTTCTCCGAATATTATGCCAGCGAACAGGGCCATCCAGATTATGTCCATCCAGCCCAGTGCCACCATTATCAAAAAGTATGGCCAGCAGCAGCCAAGGCAATATAGCCCGTGGTAGGTTCCGAGTGTTATCGCGCCTTTTGCGCCGCTTTTCCACCG
>DATEEE010000067.1:0-2054 GCA_035281285.1 Nitrososphaera sp. | reverse complement strand
ACAACTGCGGTTAAAGCCGCTGTGAAAGCCCGCACGAGAGGGCTTGCCCTTTTCTCGTTTATAATCTTTATCATGGCGGCGAAAAATTCAGCCGGATCCGGCAGATATGATAAAATCCTCCGTACATTTCTTACTTTGTGTAATTGATCACCGTTGTTTCGGGGGGAACCGGGTCTGCAAAACTTGTTAGAGGTCTTGCAGGGGTCACCGGCGACTTGACGGTGATTTCAAACGTGGGCGACAACATTTGGGTCCACGGTCTGTACGTCTGCCCCGACATCGACACAGTGATGTACGCGCTTGGCGGAATCCTTGATGAGAATCGCGGATGGGGAATCAGAGGAGATACCTTCAACTTTCTTGATCAGATGGAAAAGTACGGACATCCAACGTGGTTTTCCCTTGGGGACAGGGATCTCGCGACCCACGTTGCAAGGACAAAGATGCTGGATGAGGGAAGAACTCTCTCCGAAGTGACCGATGTGCTTCGAAGTCAGTTATCCGTAGCAGCGAAAATCATACCATGCACTGACGACCCGCTGACTACCACAGTGGCCACCGACGCGGGCGTCATGCACCTGCAAGAATTCTGGGTCAAACACAGGGGCGAGCCTGAAGTGACCGGTGTTTCATTTGAAGGTGCCCAGTCGGCTCGGCCGAACGACGATGCTCTTGAGGCCATTGCACATTCAACTGCCATTGTTATCGCACCAGGAAATCCTGTGTCAAGCATTGGGCCCATCCTCGCGGTTTCAGGCATTAAGACGGCTCTTGAAGAAGTACGAGAAAAAGTAATCGCCGTCTCCCCCGTGATAGGCGAAAAGGCAATCAGCGGCCCTGCCCTGAAGTACATGAAGTCGCTCGGGATCGAAAACTCGCCTGTCGGAGTCGCTCGATACCTTGGTAAGCCCGTCGGAAATTTTGTCATTTCCACCTCGGATCATGCGCTGTCGAGCAAGATCACTGAATTCGGAATGAAGGTTTTTGAGACCGACATTATCATGAAGGACAAGCAAGGAGAAATAGCGCTTGCGCGCTATCTTCTTGACAGGCTGGAAAAAAGTTGAAGGTAGTCGCAATCGTCCCCGTAAAGAGGTTTGAAAACGCCAAGAGCCGGCTATCCGGACTGCTTTCGCTTGCCGACCGCGTAGTTCTATCTTCCCTGATGCTAGAAGACACGTTAAAGGAACTAGCGAAAGCCGACCGTCTCGATGAAGTAGTCGTTGTTTCCAGCGACATGCGCGCAAAGGAGCTAGCACATTCACAAGGAGCCACATTCCTCGAGGAAGAATCGGAAAATGGAGTTAATGCTGCTGTGAGTCTTGCCGACAGGTACTGCGCCGGCAGGGGTGCAGATGCTAGCATAGTGATACCACAGGATCTCGCGCTGATGGACGGCATGGAGATATCTATGGCCTGCGACTTGGCGGAAGGAGTTGAAAAGTGCGTGGTGATTTCACCCTCCCGTCGCTACGATGGCACAAACATTTTGTTCAGAAAGCCTCCTGACGCGATCGCCACATTCTTTGACCGGAACAGCTACGAAAGTCATCTAGCCGATGCCAACGCAAAGGGCATTCCTGTTAAACTGTATTTTTCGAAAAAGCTAATGATAGATATCGACACACCAGAGGATGCGAGGGAGCTCGTTATGGACGGCGCCGGGCGAAAGGACAGCAAGGTAATTGATTTTCTCAGGTTGAAGTTGGTCTAATGCTGAGGTTCTATCAACTTGGCCCTGCTGTGATGCGAGGAAACCAGGAGCAGGATTTCCGAGCCGACCCTGATCTTGGCAGCGTCGTCGTCTGACACCGCGTACTCGACTGCGCTCCCGCGCTCTATCCGAAAGACCCTGTCTGGATCCTGAATGACGACTGTCACGGTAGCGGTGCGGCCCACTTCGTCCAGATTGGCGCTTCCGACTGCAGTAACAATGCCCTTTACAATGACAAAGGACGAGGCTGAAGTTGACATGGCGGCCACTCCGAGTAATGTCAGCGAAACGCAGAGCAGCACGGCGAAATCTCTCCAGCTGGCCAGTACATGCATAGGTA
>DATEEE010000066.1:0-5000 GCA_035281285.1 Nitrososphaera sp. | reverse complement strand
AAGTCGGTGGGTCTTATCCGGCGACGTCAATTACGATAAAGCGATGAAGAGTCGCCGGCTCACACGAAGTGTGGTGTGGACCTCTGCCGGGTTACAAGAAAGGCCCGCTGGTCGAAAGATCAGCGGGCCTTTTCTTTTCTCATTGGGAAGCCGGTGTGCCAAAGTCTCAGATGCTCCCACACCTTTCGGAGCGACCCTTTCGGACTCGGTGGGCGGAAGCCTTCTGGAATTCTTTCAGCTGCGATCATGCGATCGCAGTGCTTCAGTCAGTTCCAGCTTTCCTACCCAGCCGAGTCTCGGTGGGTCCCCGCTCCACGGTGTGAAGTCGCGCTGAGCCTTGGCACACCGGCCTCAACAGAGGAAGTTTGCCTGTTGATCTTTCGATCCACGGACCTTTGGACTTGGAAGGCAGCTTTTAGAGCGTATTGCTCGTTCCGTTGGAAGCTGCGCTTGAACGGAACTGCGCTGGGAAAGCGGACGAAGGCGACGCCCAGGTCAGCATCACCCGCCTATGACCTGATAACCCATTAGCTAAAGCGAACAGTGGAGCGCTGCAATCACTTGTGGATCGCAGCGCTCTGACGGGGCTTCGCATCTTTATTCTGGATCGGAGTAGCTGCGCTTGAATGGAACTGCTCTGAGGGACTTAGATCAGTCTAATAGGTTCATTTAAACTGATATCCATCGACCGTCTTAACTACCTTGAAACTTGCTCCCCCGACAAGACATGATTCTGCGAAGCACGCATCGTCGGGGTGTTTATTTAACCATCCAGTAACTGCTTTTTGTGTGCCTGGGCGGATTGCCTTGGCAGTTGATGCTATCTTCCAGCAGATTTCGTATCCTCTCTTTCCTTCCATTCTCCTAAAACGCTCTCCAGGGTCGTTCCCCTGAAGACAGCGGGCCGTACAACTATTTTCATTATTGATAACCGTCCAGAATTCGTAGGCCCCCGCCTCGTTTGTTCCGCCAGCACCGCCAGAAAATCGAACAATGATCAATTCACCCGGTTCGATCGGGATATTTCTATCAGCGATCTTTGTTGTGCGCATATTCCAAATGGGCTGCCTTAATTTTGCCTTGCCCAGACACTTGGGGGGCGAGGCAGGCGATGTCTATTTCTTGAAGAGATCGTTCAAGGCGCGGCGCGCGTCGTCGGGGCGCCCTGATCCGGACGACGTTTCTCGCTCCACGGTGGCGCGGAGAGAAAAGAACGTGCAATCATTGCGAGCACGCTTGTCGGAAATGCGCTCCGGAATGGCCTGCGCGCACTCAAACCGCTGGCCTGGGGCAAAGTGGGTGCACTGCTGGCAGGCATGCAGCTCTGCTCGGCACTTGGGACACTGGCCAAGCCCATCAGTCAATGAGGGGAGGAGTGTGCCGCAGTCGGTGCAGCGGAAGACGGTTCGACTTGGAAGCATCCCGGGCGCACGCGGTCCCGACGATCCCCCGAGCTTTCCTCCAGCCTCCTTTTCGGATTCGCGATACCCGCGCTGACCATACTTTCTGTCCGTCATGCCGCTTGCCTTCACGTTTGGTTTCAGTCTACTCCAAATCGGCCATGTCTTTCACTTAGATGCCGAGATATATTCATGCTCAAGCGTCGATGACCAGCCGTGCGTGATCCGAGGAGGAAACAAAGTGGTCTGACCCCTTAAATCTGCTCGCTGCAGGCGGTTGGACGCCCAGGTCAGCGTCACCTGCCTGGGAAGCTGCATAACCCATTAGCTAGGAAACGGTGTCGCGCTGCGGTCGCTTGAAGACTGTAGCGCTCTAATAGATTCAGATAGAAGATGGTAAGAGCGAGCTTGGTTTGGACCTCTGCCGGGTTACAAGAAAGGCCCGCTGGTCGAAAGACCAGCGGGCCTTTTCTGATCTGGACACCTGTGTGCGCGGTGTCATGAAATGGTTTACTGTTTTTTCTGATCCATGTGCTTACCCTTGTGCAAATCGATGACTGTCCCTGCCTCGTTCAACTCGACGGTGACTTCGGTTCCTTCGGCAATGCCTTGAGTTTTCGTTTCCTGCAAGAGGAGCGGAAAGGATTGATCGCCCTCCGCCGTTTGCAGCTTGATTTCTTTCTTCATTTTGCCGACGTGTACGAGCTTTCCCGTCACAAACTTATGTGCGCCCTTTTCTCCTTCCAGATGGACGTCGACGATGGCGTTGTTTTCGTTGACCGACACCTCTACCTTGTCCCCGGCTTTGAACTGGCGACCTTGGCGGCGTGCCTCATTTTCACTGAGTTGGTATGTCGTCCCTTGTTCTGTTTTGACGGCCAGCCCGCCGCCCTTTTCGATCACTTCGCCCTTGAAGTACTTGTGCGCTCCGCTTCCCTTCCCCTTTTCATCCGCTACGGTTAGGGTAGCCGTCCCCAGCACGACGGCTCCGCCGACTACGACAGCGGCCATGCACCTGGCGACTCTCTGCATGTTCCACATGTGCAGCCTCCTAGCTAGTGATTGAACGAACTTCAAGAATAAGCGAGCGATCTCGCAGAGCATCATATGATTCTTGGGATCTCGAAATCAACGCAGACACGCAACCCTGTCTCTCATCACTGGTTTCGTGTGCGGGCTGCAATTCGCGAATCAGCAGAAGCCCAGCCGGCGTCGGAAAAGAAAAAAATGGGTCGAGAGGCTTGACCGGTGTAGGCACCGCTATCGGTCCAATTCAATGTCTGGCGTGATGGTGGCTAGAAACTTTCTTGCGCTCCGGCAATTGGATCATATACTGACCCTGAGTGTCGAACGTTACTACCAACTCACCATTCCGGCTCAAGCGGTCGATTTCAAAAAACACCTGATTCCAAGTGAGTTCGGGTAGACTGCTTGCCAGACTATCCAAGTCACACCGGTGCGCGCGTTTGACGGCTCGCAGAACGAGATCGGTTACAGGCTGTGACGCAGCCATGATACATCCTCCTCCCGTCGAACATCGGACGGTTACTGCGAAATGCTCGGCGTGTGATCTGGATCCCGGAGCCTGGCGTAGGAGTGAAGGGCTGCGGCGAGAAACCTGGGCGCAGAGCGACGGGCTGGGAATAGGAACGAGCGGCAGCTACCGTCACTGGAACGTCAGGGAAGGTAGCCTACGCTTCGGTGAAGACCCCGTCAATCCCAATCTATCGGCCATGGAGGCTGCATTGAGGCGGATCGCTAAGCCCTCCCTCCCAATTCCTGGCTCTCCCATTCCGCATCATGTATATGACAGATGAAACGCGGAATTCCCTTTCATGGGATCAGTTTTTGCTCGATCATTCCCGTGTGAAGGCTCAGCCGGATAAGGAGGTCGAACATGAAGAAAAGACTCGTAGTCCTGTTCGATGGGACGTGGAATACGCGTGACGACCGGACAAACGTAGCGCGGTTGGCGGAAGAGATCGCCAAGGTGGGCACCGATGGAGTACCGCAGGAGCAATGGTACGACCCCGGCGCCGGCACGAATTGGTACGACCGGATCAGGGGCGGAGCCTTCGGCTATGGCACTTCCCGGAATATCCGACAAGGTTATCGCTGGGTGGCGGGACAGTGGGACGACGATCACGAGGTGTATGTCTTCGGCTTCAGCCGGGGCGCGTATACGGCGCGGAGCCTTGTGGGACTGATCCGAAAGTGCGGGGTGCTCAAGAACCCGACGGATGATCTTGTCGAGCAAGCGTACGACCTCTATCGAGACAAAGACGTGCATCCCGATAGCCCGAAGGCGACGGCCTTTCGAGCGGCTCACTCCCGCGAGATCCGGGTCAAGTTCATCGGCGTGTGGGATACAGTCGGCAGCCTCGGTGTCCCCCTGACCGGCGCCGTTATTCCGTGGGGCCGCGATCATTACCAATGGCACGATACCGAACTGAGCAAGATCGTCGATTACGCGTATCATGCAGTCGCGGTGGACGAACACCGAGAGGATTACCAGGCGACGGTATGGACGCAGCACAAGCCGGAGAACAAGGACGTCGAACAGCGATGGTTCATCGGCGCGCATGCGAATGTCGGGGGCGGATACAAGTACGACCGACTGCACAATATCCCGCTCAGGTGGCTGCAGGAGAAAGCCCTTGCGACCGGACTCGGCATGAAAGAGCTGCGCCATGTGAACGTCGACGATCACCGCGCCAAGATCACGGATTCCTTCGCAGAATTCATGTTCGGTATCTATAAAGTGTTCCGACGAGGCCAGCGCTACTATCGGCCGTTCGGCACAGGCGTAAAGGAAACCGTGGACGAGTCGGTGTGGAAACGGTGGCAGGAGCTAGCGGAATATCGGCCGCCGTCTCTTGCGGATGAGGCGCGTAAGCGGGGGCTGCCGGTATAACAGCGAGGGAGCAGAAATCTGGCCAGCACGCGTGCAAAACCAGCGTGTGCCCCTCATCCTGAACGTTAGGCCGCTAGCGAGCTATGTGTATGGATAGGGACTACTCCGCCTTACTTCCCCAAATATTGAACAAGCTCTTTCCTGATGTCTCAACGCGCGAGCTCGCCGCAAGAATTCTGAGTTCCTATGGGCGCGAGAGCTTCCACCTCGAAGTAGAACGGGTCCATCTTGGAATCCTCAAGTTGTCCGGAGCCGACCTGTCGGCAATCGAAGGATGGACACAGTTCGCCTGTGATGATTTTCGTGATCTTCTCATCGAAGCCGAGTACCGCCTGAGCTTCGGGAAGGACCGGTTGCGAATGGCGAATCCGCAAAAGTACAAAGCGCTCAAGAAAAAGGAACATGAGCAGTACGACGCCTGGATCGCCAAGGTATTAGCGGACTAACACGATTCGGTCGTGACTGCCAGGGCGCTAACCATCAAGGTAACGGGCGCAATTCGCAACGCGAAATCCACTAGAATTGCTCTGTGATCCGGTCGAGGTCGTTGGGTCCCCCGATCTTCTTGTACAGGAGGCTGGTGGGGTCATCGTTCATGGTTAAGTGGTAGTACAAAATGCCCACGTTTTTCCCCACCATTTTTGTGAGTCGGCACTGTGCCAGTTCTTCGTCACGCTCATCCAACG
>DATEEE010000065.1:0-4698 GCA_035281285.1 Nitrososphaera sp. | reverse complement strand
GCGGAGACCGCGCAGTCGCTTCATGCCACGCCACCATGATATTCACTTCAATCGCATGGAGGAACGCCTGGAAGTACACGGCCCGGTCGTACCGGCACTGGTTCTGGGACTCGGGCGTGATTGCCGCAAATTTGCTGGCCTCCGCTCATTCGGCGGGCCTCCGGTCAAGAATTGTGATGGGGTTTGTGGATTCCGATGTCAACAATCTCTTGCTGCTCGAGCCGGAAAAGGAGGCAGCGATAGCGCTGGCTCCGATAGGCCTGCCAGGCGGCCCTGCGCCTCCCAGGCTGGATGTGCCGGCTGTGTCGCCGCCGCGGGTCCTGCTGCTGTCTGCAACCGAAACGAACTATCCGGAAATCTGGAAGCTGCATAAGGCGTCGAGCCTGCAGGATGCAGCAGAGGTGAGAGCATGGTCGGCTGGAAAGATCGCCGGCACGGCAAAGGAATTGCGCGCCAGGAGCCTTGTAAAATCCCAAACCCTCGGAGAAACAATCCTTCGCAGGGGCTCGAGCAGGATGTTCTCCCAGGACGCGATCCCGCTTGCAAATCTGATGAATATCCTGTACGCCTCCACTCGCGGCGTGCCGCTTGACTTTCTCAAGGAGGGCGCAACGACTACAAGCATCTACCTCGTTGCAAATGCAATTGATGGCTTGGTGCCTGGAAACTACTTCTACGACCGCGACTCGGACTCGCTAAAGCTGCTGGCTGAAAAAAAGCACGCCGCCAGCAGAAACCTTTCCGGCTATCTTTGCCTGGGACAGCCGCTCTTTGGGAACGCTAGCGCGGTCATGTTTCTCATGGCGGAGCTTGGCAGCGCGCTTGCGCGCTTGGGAAACAGGGGCTACAGGGCCTGCCAATTCGAAGCCGGAGTGATAGCGGGCAAGGTTTACCTTGCCGCTTACGCGCAGGGAATCGGCGCGTCGGGGTCGACCTTTTACGACGACGCCGTCACCGACGCGTTTTCGCCGCACGCCGAAGGCAGGTCGGCCATGATAGCCGTTGGAGTGGGGCTGGCTGCCTACAAGTCAAAGCCGGGCAAAGTCCTTCCCGCGAGGCTGACGAGGCAGCAGCTAGAGTCGATAAAGTGAGCGTTTAGCCGTATCGGCGCGTACGGCTCGGCAAGTCCTTGGAGAATTTTCTTGTCCTAAATCCAAATAGCGATGTCATTGCTGATGACGCCGCGGTATCTGAAGCAGACGGATTCTTCATTTACGAATTTACCTTGGACGACGATGCAAATACTGGAATTTATGATGTTACTACAATACAGTGGCTACCCTGAAAAGGAATTTACATTTACTGTCTCAGATGTCCTCTGATTGCTATTCGAAAGAAACGATATAGGACACCATCGCATTGCACTTTGCAGTCGTTGAAGTCCAGAGCCAGAAGCGCGAAACTTGAATCAGCCAGGAAATTTGCTAAAGACAAACACCGGCACCAGGTGAGGAAGGATGGAAAGACCCCCTACTGGCATCATTTAAGGCAGGTCGTGAGAAACCTTTCGGCGATTGGAATCACCGACAAGGAGATACTCTGTGCCGGCTGGCTCCATGACACTATCGAAGACACCGACACCGACTATGACGACTTGGCAGCGAAGTTCGGTGACAGGGCCGCGAGAATTGTTGCAGAGGTTACAAAGGACAAAACACTTCCGGAGAGGGAAAAGGAAAGGGCGTTTTGCGAAAAGCTGTCTGCCGCGTCGTGGGAGGCCCAGGCGGTAAAGCTCTGCGATCTGTGGGCCAACCTTGCAGACATCGAGTCAGGCTACAGGAAGGAAAGAAGATCGCGGCAGTTCACGAAGGCGCTGAGATATTTTGTTGCAATCAAGTCGAGTTTGGAAAAGAACTCGAAAAGGCTCCCACGCTTGGAAAAAGGAATCAATGAAATAGACAAGATGAAGAAATATCGAACACGTCTCATAGCCTTGCGCTGAACTTACACTATAAGCGTGTTGGCTGGCACAAGAAAGGCAGGTTTCTTCAGCATTGAATCACGCGAAATGCTGACCGCCTTAAATACACCTATTGCGCCTCTTATCTGAAATATGGCGAATTTTGTTAGTCTCAAGAAGTTCATCTCGACAGGTATGAAAATGCAGCACATCTATCAGCCAATAATGATAAGAACTTTGTTGGAACATGATGGAACGGCGACTGTTAGATCTATTGCTGAGCAGTTCTTACAAAAAGACGAAAGTCAGATCGAGTATTACATGCAGATTACGAAATCAATGCCTGGGAAAGTGCTCTCTCGACATGGAATAGTAAGATACGAATCTGGCCGATTTTTTCTCAACATTGACCGCCGTCTTACGCAACGCCAAAAACAGGAGCTCATTTCCATGTGCAAAAACAAAGTCGAAAACTATGAGACAGCACGGGGAAAGCATATCTGGCTACATAGAGCAAAGGACGCGGCCTATGTGCCTGGGTCGCTCAGATACGAAGTTCTAAAGAAAGCCAAGTTTCGCTGCGAACTGTGCGGCATACTCGCGTTTGAGAAGGCTCTTGATGTTGACCACATAGTACCCAGAAACAAAGGTGGAAAAACTTTCGCAGAGAATTTGCAGGCCCTATGCTACACGTGTAACGCACAGAAAAGAGATCTTGACGATACTGATTTCAGACCATGGAAGAGCTTGTATGAAATTAGGAATGAAAGCTGCGTATTCTGTAAGCCTGAATCTAGACTTATCAGAGGCAATAACACACTAGCGCTAGCGCTTGAAGACAGATATCCAGTAACAAGGGGTCATACCCTGATCACTCCTAGGCGGCACATGGAGTCATACTTCGACATGGGATCTGGAGAGCATAAAGCATGCCTGAACCTACTGCAGGAAATGAAAAGTCATATAATGGAGAGCGACTCGACAGTTACAGGATTTAACGTCGGCATCAATGATGGCGAAGATGCGGGACAGACAGTATCTCATTGTCACATACATCTGATTCCACGAAGGAAAGGGGACATTGATGACCCTAGAGGTGGGATAAGGAATGTCATGCCAGGTCGTGGCTATTACCGGTAAGTACCATCCAGTCTCGAGCTGATAGTTCTTGGCGTCAATAAAGAACGAGCATGCTGCGAGTGCAAAAGTCAAGCAGCTGTGTGAACTGTGGCTTGAACAAAATGCGGTTGGACTGGTGGACTAATAGCTAAAATTTGCCTTTGGACGCCCGCCACACGGTCAACCGAAGGGGATGACCACCATATCCAGTTCGTGGAGTGAGGCTTGCACTGGACTTTATTAAATAGACGCGCTAAGCTATGTCATGCCAATTGACCGTAGAGGCGTTTTTCGTAGGCTAATAGTCACCAAGACCGAGGAATTTCTTGTGTTGGGGGTGCTGGCGGGTCTGGTGTCGACGATTATCTGGGAAGTCTTTCTCCGGAAGAACCTGATTCCCGGCGAATGAGCGTCAGTAACGAAAGACACCGTGGCCGGCGCCTACGCAGCTATCCGCCGCGCCGAACTCTAGATAATTTCTCAAGACAGCCGAGCATGTACTCGAAAGTCATGTCTGACTCCTTTTCGGCAGGTTTCGAATGCAGGAACGGCGTAACTGCTAGCTGACCAAGCCGCGTATTTTCATTTTGAAGACGATGATTTTCTGCTTCCAAATATGTCAGGCGAGCAATGAGGACTCCCATCGCATCGTCTAGCTGATTAACTACCTGCTGTTGTTCCAAGAAAGCAGGGAGCAGGACGGACACAGCGTCATCTTTACCCATTTTCTTGGGTTCCTCCCGGGCGCCGACAAGTGCAGGTGCTGGCGGGCGATATTTAGGAGGAGCTGGCTCGCCGACGCCCGCGATGTCAAATCTTTGAAGGTCGGCAAGAATATTGTTCATAAGCTGTGTCGTCGAGCTACACTCGTACCGTGCTGCCAGCTCTGAGAGGAACTGCTGTCCCTCTGGAGTAGGACGGAAACTGACCTTCTTGTAATTCATACTTGGATATAATGCAGTTCATAGCTATAATATTTCCGCAGACGCGGCTGTCGCCAGTGTGGTCTACGAGTCCGCCGCCTGTCGGCAGGCAGAACCCTAGGTGAATTCAGACGCGTCTGCAAGATTGTTTACAGCCTATCCAGTTTTTCGACCAGCGCAGCAATGAGCGACTTATCCGGCAACTCTTGGCACTCCATGCGTATTGAACTCTTTTTGCCTTCCAGTTCTTTGCTGTATACTCTGAACAGAACGGAATTTGCCTGTTTGTAAGTCAGCTCGAACTTTTCCCCGGAATAGCCGACCGCAGAGTCGGCACCAAAATGCCACATCTTCACGACCCAGTCTGTATAGTGTGGAATACTTCCAGCTAGTCGCTTTTCTTGATTTGCAACAAGAAATTCTGAAAGCCTGTCGTGTGTGCGGACAAGAAGTTCGGTGAACTTCATTATGCCATCGGGGCTAATTGGAAAGGGGGAATTAGAGCAGGCAATTTCGACTCCGACACTGTCTTTCGTGCGAACAACCAATCCTACCCCCGACGGCAGCAATCCCTTGGGTCGGATTTCGAGGTTCACATCGCCCACTGGAAAGTGACGTCGCATGAATTGGTATAGGTTCGGACATTGGAACTCCAAGTGAATATCGTGTATGCTATGCTCTCGAAGGGGCAGTCCTAGCAGATAATCCAAGAATCTATTGGAGGCTGTACTGACCATCGTGGGGTAGACTGTCATC
>DATEEE010000064.1:0-5880 GCA_035281285.1 Nitrososphaera sp. | reverse complement strand
GGTTATCTTGGCCTCCTTCTGCGTAGCCATGTCCTTTGCAGTCACGTTGAGTATGCCGTTTGCGTCAATGTCAAAGGTTACCTCGATCTGGGGCACCCCTCTTGGGGCAGGTGGGATCCCCGAAAGGTTGAACATTCCAAGCGACACGCAGTCGGCTGCCATCGGTCGCTCTCCCTGCACCACGTGTATGGTCACCGCCGTCTGGTAGTCGGCCGCGGTAGTGAAGACCTTGCCCTTTTTCGTAGGGATGGTGGTGTTTCGGTCGATGAGCGGCTCTCTGAGCCCTCCTAGAACTTCAACCCCCAGGGTGAGCGGCGTGACGTCAACGAGAAGTATGTCGGTCGAGACGTCGCCGGCAATGATTGCGCCCTGGATTGCGGCGCCCATGGCAACGGCCTCCATCGGGTCAACGCCGCGCTCCGGCTCTTTTCCCATCACCGATGCTACGAACTGCCTTACCATCGGCATCCGGGTTGGGCCTCCGATGAGTATTATCTTGTCCACGTCCGCGGCAGACATCTTGGCGTCGTTGAGCGATTGCATCATCGGCTGCCTGCAGCGCTCTATTATCGGCCGGAGGAGCTCTTCGAGTTTTGAGCGGGAGAGCTGGATCACGAGGTTCTTTGGTCCTGACGACTGGTCATACGCCAGAAAGGGCAGGTTGATTTCGCTGCTTACGACGTTTGATAATTCAATCTTGGCCTTTTCCGCTGCTTCCCTGATCCTCATCATTGCGGCGTTGTCATTTGTGACGTCTAGGCCTGATTGTTTCTTGAATTCCTGGACTATGAACTGGACGAGCGTGTTGTCCATGTCGGTGCCGCCCAGGTGCGTGTCGCCTGACGTGCTCTTTACCTGGAACACGCCACCACCCATCTCCATGATCGTCACGTCTAGCGTCCCGCCCCCGAGGTCAAAGACCATTATTTTCAGGTCCTTGGTTGCCTTGTCAAGACCGTAGGCAAGCGATGCGGCAGTCGGCTCGTTGATAATCCTGACGACGTTGAGGCCAGCGATTTCCCCGGCGTCCTTGGTTGCCTGCCTCTGGTTGTCGTTGAAATACGCAGGGACGGTGATTACCGCCCTGTCGACTGTTTCCCCGAGGAACGCCTCGGCGTCGCGCTTTATCTTTTGCAGTATGAAAGAAGAAACCTGCTGCGGGGTGTATTCCTTGCCGAACACCCTGAACTTAAAGTCGGTTCCCATCTTGCGCTTTGCCGCAATGACTGTTCCATCGGGGTTTGAAATCATCTGGCGCCTCGCCGGCTCGCCGACGATGAGCTGCCCGTCCCGGGTAAATGCGACCACGGAAGGAAACGCCTTTCCCCCTACGGAAGTCCCTTCTGCCGCCTGAATTATAGTCGGCTTGCCGCCTATCATTGACGCAGCTGCCGAGTTGCTCGTTCCAAGATCTATTCCTATTATTTTTCCCATTTTTTCTCAATCTCCTTGGTTAGTAATGTCTGACTGGATATTACTGTCAGAAACGCTATTTTTAACTATCTTCTTTGAGACTTCGACCAGGCTGGGCCGGAGCACTCTGCCGTTTAACATGTAGCCCTTCCTTATCTCGGCCGTGACGGAATTCTCGCCTAGATCCTCTCTCGCGGAATAGGCGATGGCGTCATGCACGTTGGGGTCAAACGGCGTCCCGACAGTCTCTATTTCGACGACACCCTCGGAAGAAAGCAGAGAATCGATGTTCTTCAGTATGCCCTCAAGGCCCTCTATTACGACGCCCTCTGACTTGCTCTGCCTGGCGACTGAAAGCGCGCGGAGGTAATCGTCACGGATTCCCAGGAACTTTAGCAAAAGCTCTGCCTTTATCGACTCTGCCCGGGAGGCCAGCTGCTTTTCCATCTGCTTGCGGTAGTTGTCAAAGTCAGCCATTAGGTACTTGATCTTGTTCATGCTGCTCTCGGCCGTGTCCTTGGCCAGCTTCAGTTCTTCTGACAGGCGCTCGACTTCGGAGAACTGGTCGTCCTCCGGGGGCACGCCTTCTCCTGTTTCTTCCTCTTTCGCCAAGACGGTACGGAGAGTGTCAGGATGATAATAATAAAATATCGCCGTCAGGCGGCGCAAGAATTATAGCCGATCTCTGAGAAATCCCCCTTTGTGAGCGACGACAGCGAGCTGGAAGCGATCAAGCAGCGCAAGATGGCAGAGCTTCAGAAGGCGGCGTCGGCAAGGGCTGCCATGGCCGGACTCACAGAGCCGGTGGTTCTGACGGACTCTAATTTCGCCTCCGAAGTCGCCAAGTACCCGGTCATGCTGATCGATTTCTGGGCACCGTGGTGCGGCCCCTGCAGGATTGTGGGGCCGATTATCGAGCAACTCGCAAGAGAATACTCTGGGAGGGTTGCGTTTGGCAAGCTCAACGTTGACGACAACCAGATGGTAGCCGGGTCGTTCGGCGTCCAGAGCATCCCTACAATGATGATAATGAAGGCAGGCAAGGTCGTCGACGTGATGGTCGGCGCGCTGCCAAAGGCGCAGATCGAGTTGAAACTAAAGCAGCAGCTCGGCGCCGGCGGCCAAGGTTCGATTTACGGCTGAAGATAGAAAAAGAAAAGAGAACGCACTTAGTGTATGCCCAAGTGCGGGAATGATGCAACGCTTACGCCCAGTTCGCCCTGGATTTTTCGGATCTTGGTAGCGTACTCTCTCATCTTTGCGTTATCGCCCTGAACCTTGGCGATCCTGTACCCCTTCCATGCCTTCCTCAATGCTCCCCAGCTCTGTCCGGTCGTAAAGCTGCCCCTTGACGTTGTTGCTTCGTTGTGAAGCGACATTATGGCTGTCATTATTGAGATAGTTAACAGTTGGTACTTATCACCCATAGTCAACTTTATCCAATTTGGATGTAAAAACACTTGATACGCGCGCAGCGATTGAGGCGGATATTAGTAAAATTCAGATGCTGAGAGCGTACATCTCAAATTTTTTGCAAGAAATCAGATTTGATAGCCGAGCCAGCATCCGTTCAATTCTTAAGGGCTGCTGCCTCATGAAGGGATGCGTTGGGGCCGTTCAACAAAAAGAAAGACGAAGAAAAGAAAAAGAGCGTTGAGCGTTTCTACGCGCTACTCAAGGCCCTGATGGACGAGCTGTTTGACTACGCGCCCAAATCAAAGCACGTCAAGATGCCCTACAACGTTTCGTTCGGCCTCATATACGACGCGCGCGAAAGCGTGATGTTCACCGGCAACGAAAAGACTTCCGGGAAAAAGATGTATCTGTTCAACGTGAGGATCATAGGACGCATGTTTGAGGAAAAGCGGGAGGCTATGCTTGCGGACGCGACTACAAACACGCTTTTTGAATGGATAGGCGAAGTGTGCGCGATCTTTGTCAGGCCTTTCGTGTACGAACATGTAGTAAACGTCCAGCACAGGGGTGAGGGCGCGGCCGACAGGACTACGCGCCAGATCGTGAAGGGCTTTATGGAAAAGCTGGTAAGCGACCCTGAGCTAAAGTACGTACTGGAGACGATCCGGGCCGAGCCCGCCGCTACCCAAGATCAAAAAAGCTGACCAATCCGGCAACCCTCATTGGTAGCACAACAGATAGTCAGACCCTGCATCGTTCAGCCATGCCAGAACTAGTATGCAACGTCTGCGATCAGTCACTACAGGCCGCTGCAGTGGCCGAACACGTTTCCAGCCGGAACCACTCTGTAAGAAAGAAAGTTGCCCAGTTCAATGAGAGCAATGTTCAGTTCAGGCCATCGTACCAGGGTGACACTTCGATCGCAAAGGCATGGATAAGGGACCTCTACAAGTACGATTTTCTTTCCAGCGGCGTTCCGTGATCAGGCGTAATTGCCCTTTATCGAGGACTTTGCGCCGCATGCCTCGCAAATGAGAAAGCCCACCTTCTTGTTCTTCTCGGTCCGCGTGTCGGGGCTCCCGCATACCGGGCACTGGACATAATCCTTGACGTAACGGTCAATTAGTGCCTGGAAGGAAGAGGGGGTCTTGCGGCCGAGGAATATAACGCGCTCGCCTGCGATGTAGCCTGCCGATGCGAGTTCCTTGTTAAGGTAAAGAAGGAACTTTTCCGGGTCGCGCCGCAGAGCCTTTGGAAACTCCATAAAGTTTCTAAATATGGTGTTCTTGCCGACCCAGATAATCTGAGGTGCTGGAATCTCAAGCCTGGACCTGGCCTTCCTCGCGGTATTGCCGAGCTTTTCCTGCAGCCGCTTTAGCAGGCCTTCGTAGTCTGCAGTGGACTGAGCCGTCACGACATCATTCGTCCCAAACCCGACTAATTAATGTATATTGCAAGCCGGATGCCGCTGCAGAGGCAAAATACGTGTACGTAGCTTTTACGTACATCATGATAATAGCTGTGACGGCCACCATGCATGAGGGACATGGCAGGCGCAATAATATTTTGCAGGACGTGCAAAGTGCCGCTTTCAGGAAAGGACCAGTTCCTGGGACACCAGATTCTTTCGCACGAGCTCGGGGTTGAAGATGCAGAAACCGCCTGGCAGCGAGCGCAGGAGGTCCACGCAATTTGGAGAGACGGAGGCATGACGGCATGATGCTGTGCATGCATTGCTATCGCCAGATAGGGATCGCATACAACGAGCTGTGCTTTCAGTGCTACAAGAGGATTGGGCGGATGCCGCATTCCAAGGCTGCAAAGCGCGTCCATGTCGTGGAATTCGAATCAAAGACAGTTGAATCACCGCCGCGCAGATTAATGTCAGCGGAAGCGTAGAGCGGGCTAGATTTTCACTATCGAGTAGTCAGCTCGGCCAAGACGCTTTCTTGTGACCGAGATCGCCTGCGCTGACGAGTCGCAGCCAATCCATTTCCTTCCCAGCCGCTCTGCAACTGCAAGCGTAGTTCCCGATCCGCAGAAAAAGTCTGCCACATAGTCGCCCGGCTTTGAGAACTGGGAGATTATGCGTTCAAGCAGCTCCTCATGTTTTTCTGTCCCGTAGCCGGTGGAGTAATTGTATGCCTCTACGTCGAGCCAGATGTTGTCGAGGATCCTGTGGGTCTTTGGAGGTATCCAGTACTCAGCATATTTCACTCCCTCGCGCTTGCGAATGAACTCTTTAGATCGGTTGGTGCTCTCCCAGTAGCGTTCCAAGGACATGCTGGCGGCGTATTTTTTCTGGTAGATCTCATAGTTCCGGATAGCCTTGAGCGCCCTGGACTTGGACCATTTCCACTGCCCTCGCTCCGGCGTGTACCCGAATATCTCGTAGCGCATTGTGGGCCTGTTCACATTGCTCCAAAAGCCCATCCACTTGGCCTCTGAATCCTGTTGGGTTGTCGGAATTGGGAACTTGGTCTTTTCATTCTTTGAATACCAGAGGATCGAGTCGTAGCCGTTATGCATCCTGTCGATAGCTTCGAACTGGTACTGGAGGTTTTTTCTCCGTCCCCGCTTGACGATTATTTCGTTTCGGAAATTCTTTGGCCCAAAAATTCTATCCATCATGACCTTGGCATAGTGAAGTGCATGCCAGTCCAGATGGATGAAAACCGATCCCATTTCTGATAGAAGTTCTCCCAACCTACTTAGCCTAGAATCCAGCATGTTAAGATATTCCTCACCTTTCCACGAGTCTCTAAATGCTAATCGGGAATCGTTCTCGCTCCTATAGTAATATCTTTCTCCACTTCTAAACGGCGGATCTATGTAGATCAGGTCTAATTTCCCACTGAATCCATTGTCACGTAGGTATTGAATGCAATCAAGGTTATCACAATAGAACAATAATTGGCCGGATCTTGATTGGTGATGTTTGGCGTGCATGGTATACTGCATAGTCTATTCCTATCGAATGCAAGTTTCACTTTGTATTCATTTATTTAAGAATTTTCGGGTGATACAATCTGATATCGCATATGCGGTCAA
>DATEEE010000063.1:0-2103 GCA_035281285.1 Nitrososphaera sp. | reverse complement strand
GCTCGCCTGGCAAGGGATGGAAGTAGACCTTGCACTTCCTCATCATTGATTTGAGCTCGGTTAATGAAACGTTTGTCTCTACGGTTACATAGTCCGAGAGCCCAAACTCTCGTATCATGTCGAGAATCCGGTGATGGTACTCGACAGCAACAGGGTCATCATCCATAAGGTTGCCAGCGATTATCATGCCTTTTCCGATCCGCTGTTGCTTTAGAATTCTGGCCGCGTTGATGGCATTTTCAAGCATTTTACTGGGATGAACTCTGGATACTACGAGTACAAGCTCGCTTCTTGAGTCCGAGTACAACTCTGGTCGGAACTCTTCGATGTTCACTGGCGGCGAAATAATCATTGGCTCTGACCATGGCCGGCTGTTTCCGCTAAACAAATGCGTCATGATGGCCCGTTTGCTGAAATTAGAGTTGGTGATAACCACCGAGCTGCCCAGCATCTTGAGGAACTGCCGCCGCAGCTCTTGCCACAACCTGCCTTGGGCTTCGTCATTATTCAAGATCTCCCGGCCTATGAGGCCCGAATTGGCCAGGTACTCGGCATACGTCGCGTCCTGGGAATCGATGAGGTTTATTGCAACGGGATAGTGGCAGTAGGTGATGGTGTTTTTTGCAGAAAAATTCGGCAGCGAATAAGGAAGCATGTCTCCATGTGTGTTTACCTGAATGTCGTACTCGCTGCTGACGCCGTCGCTTGCTTTGGCCGGCCCAGCGCCATTGCCAATAGGCAACCTTCCGAGCGAATTTATTCTCTTGACCTGATCGAATAACTTGCCCACCCTCTTCTCGCCAAAGGCCTTCTTTAGCCTCGCGATGTCAGGAGGTCTAGCCAATGTCAGCTCGACTTCGTAATCCATCTCAATGAGGGCCTGAATCGTGCCGAGGGAAAGCTGTTCAGCCCCTCCGCAGGGATTCAGGTCAGTATGGATGACGTTTGCTCGCATTTTTCAATCTGATCATATTTACGACGTGATACCTTATAATCATGCCAGCGCCAGTCTTGAAGCAATATCGCTCTCCATGATGCCAGAAACATTACTTACAAAAAAATTAATAGCTGGAATGCACAGCCCCGCTTCGTCGGAGAATATTGGACACTTCCGCACGCCAGGTCGCTCAGTGGGATAATTTCGTACTAAAGGCAGGTCTTTTTCTAGATAAAACACACGAGCACGTTGTACAGGGAATCGACCCGGGGGGCTGTTACAAGGCAATATGGTGCAGAGATGCGGCGTATATCCTCAGGGACTGGTTCATGTCCGGCAATGTTGACGCAGCCTTGCAGCAGGCAAGCCTCATTTGGTCGCATCAAATAGTTCCGGGAAGGGAAAAACTGGTGTATGGGAGGGGCTCGCCTGAGATGAAATTTGCCCCAGAGCCCGTGCCTCAGGGAAATCAAGAGAGATTTCAGGGAGCGCTTCCTACCACTATTTACCAGGAAGGTTACTCTGAAGTTTATGGCAGAAATCCTGACATTGATTCCACCGCTCTAATGATTTCGACGACTTCGTACATGCTGGCACGGATCTTGAAAAATGGGAGCCTAACTTCGCCAGGCGCCGATAATCCAGCTGCGGAACATGTGGTTGCGGGTATCGGACCGGAAACGGTCAGGCCACTCGTTCAGAGAATGCTGGCGGCAGTTGACTACCTTGCAGGCCGCGACTCCGACGGAGACGGGCTCTTGGAGCAAGACTACAACGAAGACTGGATGGACACGGCCCTGAGAGCCGGCAAGATCGTTTACAGCCAGGCATGCTGGATTCTTGCTTTGAAGGATCTCTCTGCCCTCCTGGCAATAACTGAAAAGAACGGGCACGCCGGAAAAGTACGAGGCATGGCGAAGAATGCAATTCGAGCGGCGGAAGAGTACTTGTGGTCAGAGCATGACAGCTGTTACCTTGACAAGCACCACACAGGTAACGATGAGAAAAGTTCGGGCATTCTGACCCAGGATGTCGCAATGTACTTTATCGCCGTGACTGACCCCTGCCGGAATGGAGCAGCGGGATCTTTTGGAGACGAGCTAGCAGACATTGTCGACAGGCAGCTGACCTACGCCAGGGCGAACCGCGCTCTTGATGCCATCAAG
>DATEEE010000062.1:0-26328 GCA_035281285.1 Nitrososphaera sp. | reverse complement strand
TTGGCCGAAAATTTCCCCGACAAGTTCCTGATAACGCCGCTCTGGAAGGAGTATGCGCACGTTGTCGAATTCTTGGACAGCGGACATTGCTGGGCCGAGATGACCGACTCGGGCTCGATGCAGGAGGAGCTGCTCTATTTTCCAAGGGTGATGTCGCTGACAGTGAGGTTGAACACCGATCGCCCCGAGACCGTCTTTGATGCCAAGAGCAACATACTCGTGCCGCCTGTAAATCGTCACTGGATAGTTTCGATGATAAAGGAGGCTCATGGAAGGGGAACGCAGCTTGGCGCACGCCTTTCAAAGAAAAAAAAATTGTATGGTGAGCCAGGACAGGTATCCAAGAAAATAGTATCAATCATTGAAAAAGAGTTCAGCAAGGGCCAGGTCAACTTTTATCCATGGCTTCATGAGCGGCTCGGACTCTGGAAGGAACATCAGGCACTAGACTATCTCTAGGTGCTAGATTGAAAATTTGCCACGCCGGATCCTCTTTTTCTTCCTCTGTTCGGCAGTAAGAAGGAACACGCTTTCTATCAACTCCTCGTGTGCCCTGCTCATTTTTTGGTTCCGGCGCGACATCACCTTTCTCTGAGTTTCGATCGCGGACTTGAGCTCGAGCTCCACGTTTGACGAACCAATGGTCGATCCGTAGATAGTAAAGCTCGGCACATCATGCGAAACCAAGCCGTGGAGATGCGATGATACTCCGATTCTTCTGCCGCTGTAAATCAGCGTTCCGATCGATGTCTTGCACATGTCGCCAAAAAACGAACCCAACTTGTTGGTGCCAGAATCGATCTTCTTTCCCGAGCCGTCGTCCATCTTTACGTTGCCGTAAGTCATTTTCAGGTCCGAAGTTGTCGACATCGCTCCAATGTTCACCCATTCACCGACGTACGAATGACCCAAGAAGCCCGAGTGCGCCTTGTTCGTGTGGTCCATCACGACAGAATGCTCGACCTCGCCGGAAATCCTGCAATTAAAGCCCAAATAACTGGTTTCTATGATCGAGAACTGCTTTACCTGGGTCAGAGAGTCGATGTAGGTGGGCCCTGTTATCCGACCGGGGGAGATGCGGGCCTGCGAGCCTATGTAAATCCCTCCCTTTGTCGTGTCCAGCACCGTCCCGTCTTCAATCTGCGCACCTTCACCAATTACGACTCTGCCACTGCCCAGAACTTTGACGCCGCTTGGAACATCGGTCGGACCCGGTCCGGGGTCGGCGACTTGCAGTGAAAGAGAATTCTCCAGATTCAAAATTAGATCCCATGGGTCTGACAGGAGGCCTTTTGGATCCCGCATTCCGAGTTCTGTCGATTTCTGAACCTCGAGTTTCTTCAGGTTAATCCGCTTGCCGCCGGCGACGCAGGCCGACAGGTATTCCCTTGCCTTTCTTGACAGCCTGCCCACAAGGAGCCTTCCTTCATAGGTTATTGCAAACGTATGCCTCGTGCCAGCGAATCTGTCAAGACTGATCGAGCCCGGGTGGAGAAGGCCGTTTACGAAAATCGTGTCCTCATCTGCGGAGTGCGGGTTGACCAAGCACTCTGGGTGTCTCTGACGCACGGTGCCCGCAAGGTACTCGCGAGTGAGCAGAAAGTCTGGCGCCCGCAAGCACTCCTCAAAATAACTCTTGGCTCCAACCTTAATGTCAAAGGTCGGCCTTGTAAGAGTAATGGGCGCAAAGTTCAGCCAGTTCGAATCCTCAAATAGGGCAACGGTTGCCATCTAGATCTTGCCGAGCCTTCCAGCGTACTCTTTGTACGCGTCAAGGTATGATTTCTTGTCCCCAATGTCTACGAAACCGCCATCTGTCTTAAAGCCCCTTACGAGGCGTTTTTGCTCAAGCGCCTTTCTTACAGCGTCGTCCATTCCAAATGAGCCGGACTTGGGAATCAATTTCAGGAAATCCGGCTCCATTACGTAGCAACCGATGTTGATTAGCCCGCTTATTTCCGGCTTTTCCCTCCATGACTTAACACGCTCTTGGCCATTGACCTCGATAAAGCCGTATTTGAGCTTCGTGCTGTACTGCAGCAGCGCCATCGAAACAAACGCCTTGAATTTCCTGTGCTCTCGAATCATTTTTCGCAGGTTAAACTCATAGACCGAGTCTCCGTAGACGCACACGAAGGGCTCGTCCAGAAGCTTTTCTGCTGTCTTGAGTTGCCCTGCCGTCGCCAGAGGCCGCTCGGAGCGGGCATATTCGATTTCAACCCCAAAGCGTGCACCGTCTTCGAAATAGTCCTCTATGGTCCTGTGCAAGTAGCTGACACAGACCACGATCTTTTTCACACTTCCAGAGTCCTTGAGCCATTCGACGATGTATTCCAGGAGGGGTTTGTTGCCTAGCGGTAGCATTGGTTTTGGTATGAAAAATGTGTATGGCTGGAGCCTTGTTCCGAGCCCGCCGGCAAGTATGACGGCTTTCAATCGATAATCACGCACCCTGCACCTTCTGTCATATTTAAGGTGAAAAGATGGAATCTCATTGATAACCCTTCAATATTCTTTTGATCTTGACTACCACATGAGCAGGACTGGTGCCAAAGACATTGATCATGGGCTCCTTCCCGATATCACCGGTATGGTAGATCACTTCGGCATCCGGATGCGCGGATAGAGCCGCGCTGATCCCCCAGGCCATGGTGGAACCTTCCTTTCGCCTAGTTCTTGCTGGTTCCTTCTTCCTGTCGTAGCTTGCCACTTTGAGGAGCTTCCTGCATGATTTCAATAATTTTTCATCGTACCTGATATTGACGGCTGCCCTGAACGCGGGTTGGAGTTTCATGAATGCCAAGACCGCCGAGGCCATGTGCTTTGAGGCGCCGAATTCTATGTAGGAAGCAGGAACCGCAGTGGCCCCAATTCTTACTATTCTGCCTCTAACTCCCGCCACGTGCGAGAGTTCCGTAGCCTCGGGAAGAGCGTGAACGAAATTCGACTGCGTCTCCGGTATCAGCAGGTGGAACCTCGGCAGTGAGCACAGCTCTTCGACGGCCTGCTGAAGTTCTTCAATTACCCTGTATCGCATTGCGTCAAGATAGATTGAGGAAAGCGGGTTTGTAACCGGCAGGCCTTTGCCAACCTTGACAGAGTTCAACAGGGCGTGGTACACGTACTCGTTTGCCTTTCTGCACGCCTCTTCAAGGGGCATGCCTCGAGCGAGGAATGCCGTCGCAGCCGCGGAAAAATTGCACCCCGAGCCGTGGCTTTCGGCCACAGCGACCCGGCTGTGAGGGAATCTAATTACTCTGCCCTTTCGATCGACGAGAACGTCCACCACCTGCTTTGCCCCAAAATGCCCACCCTTTACTATGACGTTAGGCGCCCCTCGCCTCTTGATAATTTTCGCCGCCGCTACCGCGTCCGAGTCGGTCCTTATCGTGGTACCTGAAAGCACCTCGGCTTCCATTCGATTAGGAGTCACCAGCTGGCAATCAGGCAGTAACTTTGACATGAAATCATCTATAGCATCGTCGCGCAGCAGCCTTGCTCCAGTGCCTGCCGCAAGGATCGGGTCTAGGACAGTGGGGGTACTAGTACTTGCCAGCTCACGCGTGACAGCATCAATCGTTTCAGAATTGTATACCATTCCGATCTTTATGGCGGCCGGCGAATAGTCGCGGAGAGCGGATCTGATCTGGTCGCGCACTATTTCGGGTGGGACCGGGTAGATTCCGGATACTCTACGCGTGTCTTGGGCGGTAAGTGCGGTGATTGCGGTGCAGCCATAAACGCCCAGGGCGGAAAAAGTCTTGATGTCGGCCTGAATTCCAGCTCCTCCTCCGGAGTCGCTCCCGGCAATCGAAAGTGCGACCTTCAATTCAGGCTAGACTAAAAGGGACAGGGTGAATAAGTCTATCGTCTAGAGCGTGTAATTACACAGACAAACTCTTTTTCCGCAGCACGGACACTTGGCTGATATGTTACTGAGCTCGCACTGCCTGCTATGGACTTCACAAATTACGGTCCTCTTGAAACCGTGCTCTTCCGCGCCTACCGCGTTCATGCACTGAATGACCATTCGACATGATTAATCGCGGGGGCAAGCTAATTTAGACACAAAAGCTAGCTGACTTTACGCCATTGCGACAACGCACCTCTGGCGTGATATGTATTAATTGCGCCGCTCTCCACAGACGGTAGCATTGCTCAAGACTCCTGAGTGGGGCATCAAGCCGGTCCCAGACGTTCACAAGAAACTTGGTGGCCTGGATTACTTTATCCTCTGGTCCAGCTTGGGGGTTGGCTTGCTTGTGCTCTCCGCAGGTTCTTTCCTCTCTGCGGCGAGTTTCACAGATGCAGTCCTTGCAATTATTGTGGGGTCGGCGGGAGGCTCGATGCTTCTTGCACTTGCGGGGAGGATTGGAAGCGATCATGGAATCCCTTCGCTAGTCACTCTCAGGCCAGCATTTGGAATTGCTGGCTCCTACCTCCCTGCACTGCTCAACGTGATGCAACTCGTAGGCTGGACTACCTTTGAGATCATGATAATGGCAAGGGCGGCCGACATTCTTGCAGGAAGCGTGATGCCCTACTATGCGTGGGTGGCGATATTTGGTGCCCTCGTCGCCTTGCTAGCTATCGCCGGACCACTGAATGTCGTCAAGCAGTGGCTCGGCAAGTTTGCCGTCTGGATCGCGTACGGCACGTCGGCAGTGATAATATTCAATCTGCTGAGCTCGCCAAACATAGGCGAGCTGGTTTCCTCGCCGGGCAGCGGCATGTCGTTTTTCTCTGCTCTGGACTTGGTGATTGCGATGCCCGTGTCCTGGATGCCACTCGTCGCCGATTACAACAGGTTTGCCAAGAAGGGAAAGACAGCCATGTGGGCTACGCTTATCGGGTTCACACTGACAAACATACTGTTTTACTTTGGCGGAGTCCTCCTCGGAACCTCTGATGTAATCGGGATCATTGTCGCGATCCAGATGATGTTCTTCGGTTTTCTGATGCTCTTGCTGATTGTCGACGAGGCGGACAACGCATTTGCAGACGTCTATTCCGCGGCAGTGTCCACTCAGAACATTTTTTCGCATATCAGTCAGAAGCAACTAGTCGTCGGCTTTACGGCCGCAAGTGCGGTTCTGGCGATGGTGGTCTCGATCCAGCAGTACGAAATATTCCTTCTTCTGATTGGCGCGATATTCGTTCCGCTGTTTGGAGTAGTCCTCACCGACTACTATGTGGTACGCAAGCGCAAGTACACGGAGGAGCTGCTTTATGGGCCTGGCCGCTTTGTGAAGCTGCCTGCAGTTGTCTCATGGGGCTGCGGCACAGCGATAGCGCTGGCACTTTCTCCGCTCATGCAGATTTTTGTCCCGCAGCTGCCGGCGATCGGAGGAACCATACCGAGTCTAGCTGCATCCTCGCTAATCTACCTCGGAATTGCAAAGTTTAGCAAGTAGTCCGCGAACCGCTGAAGCAATCAGACTATCAGAGTTTCGGCAGCATCAGCAAGAAAAAGAATGCGACTACCGCAATCATTGCCGGTGCCTTTAGCTGATGGTAAAGTGATAGTGCGGACACTGCCAGCAGGTGATCGGATGTTGGATATACACATGAGCAAGTATGCTTGTGTTACTTACAAGTGATTGTTAATTGATAACCACACGTGAATGGGGGCGAGACTACACAACTCACAAATACCCGGATCGGCTACGCAAGGATCGCTCTTATGGGGAATCGCTGCGAGAACTGCAACAAGTTGCCTCCCGCACTTTTGGAATTTAATTCGACAATGCTCTGTGCCGATTGTTTCCAGAAGGAGATCAAGAGAATCGCATCCGCTGCGATCGAACCATGAAATTGACACAACAATCCTTATTCTTTGCCATCACGCGGGAATTTGGTTTATAAATGACATAAATCGATTCAGGTGTGCTGAAATGAGACTTCTCGAATATCAGGGAAAGGAACTTTTCGATCAATACGGAATCAGGATTCCGCGATCCCACTTGGCCCAGAATCTTCAAGAGGCCAGACAGGGAGCGGCGAAGCTCGGCTATCCCTTCGTACTGAAATCGCAGCTCACCGTGGGTGGTAGGGGCAAAGCCGGGGCCATCTTAAAGTGCAAGAGCGAGCAGGAGCTGGAACCAAAATTCACAGAACTTTTGCACAAGGAGGTAAAGGGGGAGCTACCCCGGGGAATCCTGCTTGAGGAGATGGCTGACATCAAGAAAGAATTGTACTTGTCTCTGTTTCTGAACCGGAGCAAAAGATGCTACTCACTTATCTCGTCGGCAGAAGGCGGCGTCGAAATCGAGAGCGCCGACAACAGAGTAGTAGTGGACGTGCCGATCGATGGTCTGAGCCCGCAGACAGCGGAGGACACGGCAAACAGGATGGGTTTGACGGGCAAGGCCGTTGTAGCCTTTGTAGATTTCACGACAAAGCTCTCCCAACTCGTCAGCGAAAAGGAGGCGGAGCTCGCAGAGATAAATCCGGTCGCTATCCTTGGAGACGGCTCGCTGCTTGCGCTTGACTCAAAGGTGATAATCGACGACAACGCCATGTTTAGACACCCCGAACTCAAAAAGTATGAACATGTGTCCGAGCTCGAACGGCAGGCCGAGATTAGCGGCTTCTCCTTGGTGGAGCTTGAAGGCAACATCGCAATAATCGGAAATGGGGCCGGTCTTGTCATGTCGACTCTCGACATGGTTTCAGATGCGGGGGGGAGAGCAGGCGCATTTCTGGACTTTGGAGGAAGGGCAACGACTGAAACAATATATGAAGCCCTTAAAGTGATTAGCAAGATTGACAGGATAGATGCAATCCTAGTCAACCTATTCGGAGGCATTGTGCGGACGAACCTTGTCGCCCAGGCAATTCTCGACGCGTACAAGAACAATCTGATAAACGTGCCCGTCTTTGCAAGAATATCCGGTGCTGAATCCGAAAAGGCAAGAGAAATGCTCAACGGAAGCAGGGCCAAGCTCTATAACACCGTAGAAGAAGCGATCAGGGCCGCGGTCGACGAGCTGAAACGAGCGTGAATTTGAGTAATGAATGAAAGAACTATTGAAACAACGTTTGACATCTTTGACATACTGGTTGGGACAAAGGGAGATAGCGACTACGCAAAAAAACCTGTGATAATACAGGGGATCACGGGCAGTTACGGGTCAACTCACACCCGCCTGATGAAGGCTTATGGAACAAACGTCGCCGCTGGCGTGACACCCGGCAAGGGCGGACAAGATTTCGAGGGAACTCCGGTCTATGACACGATGGCAGATGCCGTCAAGGCTTCGGGTGCGCAGATCTCTGGGATATTCGTGCCGGCGCCTTTTTTCCTAAAGGCCGCAATTGAGGCTCTGGACAGCGGGATAAAACTGCTGGTTGCGATTCCTGAGCATGTTCCGATCAGGGACTCTATCAAAGTCCTAGAATACGCAAAGCGAAATGGCGCGCGGATGATCGGGCCAAACACACCCGGGGTAATTATTCCAGAAATAATGAAGGTCGGTATAATGCCCGCACAGCCGTTTAAGGCAGGCAATACTGTTGTATTCTCGCGCAGCGGTACGCTGATGTACGAGGTTTCGTACAACCTGACCGGACGGGGTTTCGGACAGCGGCTCTGCTTGGGGATCGGCGGCGACCCCATTAACGGAACGAACCTGATCGAGGCCTTCGATTTGATCAGAAATCGAAACGACATCGATTCTGTTGTGGTGGTGGGAGAGATCGGTGGCGACGCTGAAGAACAGCTGGCTGATTATATCGTACGGACTTCGTTCAGCAAGCCGGTCATTGCTTACATTGCCGGTAGAGCAGCCCCAAAGGAGAAACGGATGGGTCACGCAGGCGCAATCGTGTATGGGACTTACGGCTCTGCCGAATCCAAGGTCTCAAATTACGCCAAGGCTGGAGTCCCAGTAGCAAAGCGGCCTGCCGAAGTTCCGGACCTACTGGCCGAGCGGCTGAGAAAGTAAGGCAGTCAGGGACTGCGTGTAGTCTTGCTGGCGGAGTCCATCTTCAGGGCCGAGCGACCTGGTAGCCCGGTTCGGGCGGTTGGTTAAACTTCAGCTCTTGTGCGAGCAAAAGATAAATCATTAGTCATCTCCGGAGATGGCAGGACAGTTGGCAGCAGAACCGATCCAGACTGGCGCTATCTCCGCGTACAGAGCATTTGATTTATTCCTTCTGGCGGCGATGGGTGTATTTTTTGTCGGGTACGTAAATATCCATTCTGAGCTTGTTGGAATTCCGCACTTTCTGCCGACATCCGAAAGTGTCGAGCAATACTGGGAGGTCTTTTCCTGGCTAATTTTCGGCATGCTTGCGTTTGACGTCTATCTAAAGTACCGCAAGGCAGGCAACGCCAAGTTTTTCTTCAAGAAACACTGGCTCGAGATCGCGATGCTCGCACTGATCCCTCTATTTGCTGGGCTAAAGATTGCAAAGATCTCGATAAAAGTTGTCAAGGCCATGAAGATGTCAAAATCTGGTTTCAAGGTGGCACACGGGGCAAAGAAAATGTCAAAGCAGCCGCCAGACGCTAGTGAGTCGCTTTAGGGCTCTTTGCAAACTCCATGAATACCTTGGCGCCTTCTCCGAATATGGATCGCAGTGCGGGCTCAAGCCGATCCCTGTCGACCGTTTCACCTTGGACAATATTCTCCTCTTCCAACGTGCGCAAAACCAAATCTACGTTGGGCTTGCCAAGGACCTTCAGGCCTTCCACGAATGCTTTGTAGAATGCCTTATCGCTTGTCAAGAGGGTCCGCCCGCGAGGGCGCTGCATGTAGTGTTCACTTGCAACTGCCTTCCCAAGTAACAATCCCCTTTGTTGTTATAAGCCCGGATATGTAGGAAATGCTACGTACGCAAGTTCCGTGACGCATTAATATATAGTCACGCTCAAAAATCAACGTGTCCTCTGAACTCCGCTTCTGTGACAGGTGCATGGCAAGAACCTCGCATGACATAGTTGAGCAGCCTGATACGATTTACACCTACAAGCGAAAGAGGATGTTTGTCTGCAGCCAATGCGGCCGCAAGTCATTTAGGAGGGGCCTCCGCCCAAGCGCGGAGTCAGTGTATTAGGCATGGATCTGGCGGATCTCGCGGGTTCAGAAGCAATTGTGGATCTCAAGCGAGAATATGTGAGATCAAGGGAAGGCCGCGCGTTTCTATCGGAAGTAATCCCTTGCGTCAGCTCGGAACGGCTGCCCATTGACGATTCGACCCTCAGAGCGCTTCACAGTTTCGCTGTGTCCAATCCTGTCTACGTCAAGTCGTATGTTCGGCAAATCTCTGGTTTACAGTGCACCGTATACGAAGCAGACATTAACGACTATTGGCTCTCGAGCAAGAAGCACGATTCGAGCTACCAGCCCTTCTATCCCACCTGGATTATTTCAGCCTACGCTCTTGCGCGTGCCACAAAGTCGCTTGGCTTCAAGGAACTGGTGGACATTGGCTCCGGCGACGGTAGGCTGGCGTACTGCGGAAAACTTGCTGGTATGGACTCGTTCGGGATAGAAATCGACTCTGCGCTTGTGGACGTGCAAACCAAGATTTCGCGCGACACTGGTGTGAAATTTGCCGCGATTGAAGCAGATGCTACCCGGTTCGAATATTCCCAACTGGGACTCAGCCGACCTTTTTTCTTCATTTCTGGTTTGCCAGAGATGGGGGAAATGCTGGCCAGGAGTGTCATGGCCGGGATTCTTTCTGATTCAGACTTGCGCGGAAACTCTGGATTCGGATTGATGGGAAGTCACGTCATGAAGCGATACTCTCGGGATCACACAGGCTGGGGGTGGGGCAGAATAATTTCAGACTTTTCGTTAGCCGTAAAGGGAGTCGCAACGCTGCCCACTTATTGGACAGCAGACGAACTGCACGACACGGCCTATGTATACGCGATCTCTCAAGCGCAGCAGTCGCATTGATTTTAAACCACGTACCGCTGGGAATCAAGAGGAAAACCCGCGGTTAACCCCTGCGAACAGACACAAACGCGACTCTGGTTTATATTGAGCATGGAAAAGAGGAAATTGCAGAATCTTGGCTGAATATCTTCTGACGATGCTGCTTTGGCTCGCAGAACTAACTGGCGCGAGTTTCCTACTTTCGTACGGCGCAGAGCACTTATCGATGAGATACGGTGCCAAGTTCGTTGGACGAACCCTGCTAAGCGTCGCGACGACGCTGCCCGAGATTGCTATCGTAATTTACGCCGCCGCAGGTGGAAACTACGATGCGGCCATAGGAGCTGGCCTTGGGAGCAATCTGCTCATGATGACCCTGGGCTTGTCCATCATGTTGGTTATCGCCACAACCAGGCTTTCGAAGGCTCCCCTGAAAGGAGTTGATGTCGCGACTTTCAAGCTTGACAAGTTATTTCTGATCGCAACGGCGGTCATTAGCGCCGTACTGTTCATTGACGGCTTCGACTACATTGACGGCTTTATTTTCTCCGGAATGTTCGGTGCCTACTTGCTTGTTGCACTGCTCGAAATGAAGGCGGAGAAGAAAAGCAAGAAGGCCGCTTCAGAAGTCGAGGAGCATCACAAGGTTGTTTCGATCACCGAGAACCGCAGCGGCGGCCGAAAACTGCTAGGCGGCGGCATGACAAAGGCCATTCTTGCCTTTGCAGCGGGGACAGCGGGCATCTTCCTAGGCGCAGAGCCGTTCATTCATTCGCTTGAGGGCCTCTCTGTCGAAGCGGGGGTTTCGGTCGTCGTCCTGGCGGTAGTAATCAGCCCCATTGCGGGGGAGATGCCTGAAAAGATTTCGATGATGCTGCTGGCAAGGAAAGGCGCGGCCGGCGCTTCCATTGCAGTGGCTAACGTCCTGGGTTCAAAAATTCTCAACAATTCGCTATTGCTCTCAGTTGCAGTCTTTGGGGCGATGTATCACGGAGGCTTTTATGCCAAAATCGCCCCCGAAATCGACCTGTGGTATCAGATGATCCTAGTGACTGCTGTCACCATTATCGCGATCATTCCCATGTTTAGAAGGCAGATAGGCCTGAAGACAGGCGTCATGCTAGCCGCAATGTACGTGATATGCCTCGCAATCCAGTTCACGCTGTTCAATATTTAACTGCATTAAAATATGACGTCGAAGGATGGTATTGGTGCATGATCTCCAAGATTCTTGTTCCAGTTGACGGGTCAGAGAATTCCTTCCGAGCGCTGGAGCAGGCACTCTTTATCGCGAAAAGTTCCGGAGCCGCCATAACTGCGATACACGTAATCGAGCGGCCGCCAACTGTTTATGTAGAATCTCAAAAACTCTTGGACGAGCTACTCGCGAATTTCAGGAAGGAATCGGGAAAGATCCTTGACAAGAGCCAGGAAATTGCCGCAAAGTCTGGGACAAAACTGGAGACTGCCATAATGGAAGGAGACCCCGCGTCGAACATCAATGGTTTTGCTGAAAAAGGCGGCTTTGACCTGATTGTAATTGGGAGTCGCGGGCTAGGTAGGCTGAAGGCTGCAATTATTGGTAGCACGTCTAACAAAGTGCTTCACCATGCAAAGTGCTCGGTGTTGATCACAAGGTAGCGACTGTTTCTAGACCGAGCTTGTCCACCTGTGTATGACAGAACTGTCGCCGGCGTATTCGCCTTTCTTGACTTCGTCTAGGTCTTGCTCGAGCTTGTGCTTCTGCGCGCTATGAGTCGAAGTCGTAGAATGGGCCTTGGCTTGTGACTCAGATATTGCCAACCCGCAAATGTAGCATTTCAGCTCCTGACTCTGGGGCATGATATTGCATCTCTGAGGCGCAGACATAAAAGAGTTGAGTTATGGTAACCTGGAACGTCGTATGTTCATTTCATATTGAACGTGTCCGTGCTCGAGTACAACGCGAGTCGCAAACACTAGACAGGGACCCCTCATCTCTGCCTAAGAATTTTCCGTCCAGGCTGTGATTGGCGGCTGGGAATGAATCTTCACGCAATAATGTGCGAGGATAAAAACATTCAAAAGCAACTGGGAACTAACTTTCGAGTCGTTAATCCGGGGGACAAGAATGACTTCAGCAAAACGGGAACTAAAAGAGAAAGAGAACCAGGAACGCCTTGCTCGGGCGGTGGAAACGCTGGATTCTATTGCAAAGAACAATGACGTTCAAAAGAGCATACGCAACATGATTAAAGAAGTCCTTTCGGCCCTAAGGGATGAAAAAGGAGGCAGCCCATCGGTCAGGGCTGCAAACGCGATCAGCCTCTTGGATAATGCAACCCAGAGTCCTCAGATGCAGTCCCATATCAGGACAATGCTCTGGCAAGTTGTATCGACTCTAGAAAGTATTCGCGAGTAACTGCTACCTGGCGTTTTTTACGGGCTTTACGGGCGGCGGGAGTTTTTCAAGCTTGTGCGACGGATTCGCTAGGTAGTGCCTGGAAGCCCCTTCTCCGCTTAGAACAATGTTGCAGTTTACGCATCGATACCGGATTGCCATGATAGCTGTGCTGCAGGTATTAGCATACACAAGGCTAAAAACGCTATGGAGACATTCTTGTCTTCGCTTACCTGAGACGAACTATCTCTCTGTTGTCTGGTACGCTGGACCTTATCTTGAGGCGAGAGTATATCGAGCTGGCAGTATTTTCTGATTTCGTCCTTTCGCCGTGGTTAACAAGCACACGCTTTGGCTTCACCTTTGCGACAAAGCCCATGATCTGATTGAAATCGCTGTGACCTGAAAAGCCATCTATCTTTTGAGTCTGGCACCTGACTGGCACCACTTTTACTTTGCCGCTCTTGTCAAGCATGCTCACCTGGGACATCGTGCCGTCAAGAACCCGCCTGCCAAGTGTCCCGTTGATCTGGTAGGAAACGAACATTATCTTGTTCTTCGGTTCGGGAGCAAGCTCCTTGAAATATTCGACGGAGGGTCCGCCTTCAAGCATCCCAGACGTTGCCATGACGATTGCCGGGTTCTCGTCGTTGATTACTTCGTCGCGCTTGCCACCCGTAATGACTGTAAAGTATTCCGACAGGAACGGATTCACACCCTGCGAGACCGACCTGCGGACATCCGACCCGAGGTAGTGTGCATAAGACATGTGGATTGCGCTTGCTTCTGAAATCATGCCTTCGATATAGATGGGTGACTCGACTAGCCGGCCGTCGGTCATTTCCTTTGCCATCACCAACATTATTTCCTGCGCCCTTCCGACCGCGGGAACAGGGATCAGGACTTTGCCGCCTTCGCTAAGGGTCTTGTTTATTGATTCAGTAAAACTCTTGTACACCAGCTGCTGGTCGGGCATCACGTCAGTTGAGTTTCCGTATGTGCTTTCAGTTATCAGAGTCTCGACCCGGGGGTACATGGCAACGGCGCTGTCGAGAAGCTGGGTCCTGGCATACTTGTAGTCGCCGCTGTAGAGGATGTTGTGGGCCCCAGCGATGTTCAAGTGGACGGTGGCACTGCCCATAATGTGGCCTGCGTTGTTTAGGGTGATCGTAATATCGGGGGAGATATCTGTGGGCTTGCCGTATGGCAGCGTTATTGTGTGCTTCACTACGTCGTTTACGTCACGGGTTTCGTATGGTATGTAAGTGCCATTGCTTTTTGCGATCTTGACCGAGTCGTTCTGCAAGAGCGTCATGAGCGGCAGCGTCGGCTCGGTGCAGTAGACGGGCCCCTTGTACCCGTACTTGAAAAGTGTTGGGAGAAATCCCTGGTGGTCGATGTGGGCATGTGAAATTACCACGGCGTCCAGATCATCGAGATCGAAATTAAACCAGTCAAGGCGCGGGTAGGCGTCCAGCCCGGACATCTCGCCCGGATTTATGCCACAGTCCAGCATGACCTTGCTTTCCGGCGTAACAACTATGAAACATGATCTGCCAACCTGCTTTACTCCGCCAAGACAGAATAGCATGACTTCCTCCTTGTTTGTGGACCAGTGGGGAAGCTTTGCACCCGGCGGTTCGACAGAGCTCGCGGATCGAGCCGCGCTTCCGTTGCCATTATTGCCAACAACCAAGGGGCCGCGGAATATCCTCTTGCCGAGTTTCTGCAAAAAGTCAGTTCTTTCTTTGGCAGATTCTTTCAAGTTGTAGTGAATTACATTAATGCTCGACGACGGGATGTGAGGCGATCGCCTGGTGTGAGCGATCCATCCTGTTGACTGAGCAATCTGCACTATCATGTTGGGATCGATTGATTCAGGCCTGCTCACTTCTAGCACTACTTCGCCGGTGGCATCATCGCAAAATACGGCAGAAACTGTAACGTCCTTTGGGAGGAGCTTTACTACGGTCTGTCTGGTTTGTTCCTCAGGGAGCCTAATTGATGGGTCAGTGCGGATAATGAACCGCTTTTTCAGATTCTTCGAGAGCGAGGACAAATAGTATGTTAGCTCTGTGAGTGCGAATTTGGCGTTCTTTGTATAAAGAGCAATGTTCGGGCCCTCGAATCGGACGGTTGAAATCTGAGAATCTGTCGGAATTGACCTGAGAATGAGCTTGCCAACAGCCTCCTCGTTCTCGGTTGTTACCTTTGTTACTGGACCCTCGATTTCCTGTGGCCTCTCACTCGCAGGTCTTCGACTCTGCTCCTGCTGTCGCTGCTGAGATTGAGAAACTCCTTCCTTACGTTCCAATTCTACCATTATGGTTCGTTCCGGCCACGCCCTTACTCATGCCACGCATTTGCTATAATACAAGATTCCGTCGTGGCACAAAAAGGAAATAAGCCGATCTTCTATCAGTCATCCCATTATAAAAGGATAATGCTGACCTGAGGTTTGATCAAGTTTCCTGTACTTACCAGATGTTCCGCTTCTACACTTGCTAATCTGTGACTAAATCAGGTACGGCAGGAACAGTGACGCAACGACGACTGCCGTCATGACAAGAGTCAGCATCATACTCGCGTTCTTGGCAAGCACCTTCGACTTTACCCTCTTTTCTATTAGGGATCCGTAGAGCTGGCCGCCGTCCAGTGGTCCTATGGGCAGAGCATTGAATATACCGACGTTAAAGTTGATGAACCATAGCCAGAACAGTAAGTTTGCGATCGGCGCAAAGAATGTGGAGTCGCCAAAGACAGTAGATGTGTACTTGGGAGCCATCAGGTCGGAATACGGAACCGCGCCCTGCTGCATCGTTGGTGGTAGCAATAGCGCAAGCGGGTTGGTTCCAAACGCTCCTTGGTATCTATCAAGCACCGCTTGGGGATCTGGTGAAAGCGGCGTTACTCCCACACCCAAGACTCCTCTTGTGGGATCGCGCGTCGATGGAAGCGTCACTGCCTTTGTGATAGTTTCGCCCTTTGAGTCCACCCACACAATGTCGATGGTCTGGCCTAAATTGTCGTTTAATAGCAAACCGAGGTCTTCAAGCGTCTTGACTTGCTGACCTGCTACGTACTGTATTGCCGAACCTGAAGTAATCCCTACGGAATCGGCAAGTGACCCTGGATTGACGTTCACCACGAGTACTCCAAACTGCGCTGCGTCAGGGTCAGGAGGTAGGGGCGTCAATGTTGAAACAAGGAAAAAGAGCGCGAGAAGCGAGAGGCCAGCAAGGATCATGTTGTTAAGTGGACCGGCAGTCAGGACGGCGCTCTTTTGCCTGAGGGATGCCCTGTTGAGCTCTTCGCGCTCGATGTTGACAAACGCGCCGATTGGAATGCCCAGAAACAGGACTACACCGGTAGAGTCCACCCTGATGTTGTAGACCCTTGCCACAATTCCATGGCCTGCCTCATGTATCACAATGGTGATCACGAGAGCTGCCCATCCATAAGTGAGCGGGAGGTAAGGATTGATTCCGGGTATGAGCAGGTTGGCTGTAAGCCCAACTCCTCTTACTCCTTCCCTGGCAGCCGCATTGGAGAACATGACCATCAGCGATCCAACTATGAGAAATATTGCCAGCGCAGTAATGGCTGGCATCAAGTACGTATTAAATTCGGAATAAAGACGAGCACCGGGCCACTTGGCAACTCTGTCGAAGAACCTGAGGCCGAAAGGCGTGTGGATGAGGATCAGTGGAAGTTTTACTTCAGCTCTGATCCTGTTATTCTTCTGCTGCTCCAAACAGCGAGTATTACACCCTTTGCGTATTTAAATTAAAGCGTCCTAGCCGGTACAACAATCGAACTCAGACACCGCTGCTTTCCGCTTTCTGGACTTCGATGAATACCCTGTCGCCTACCTTGATGGCCATGTCCTGGTACTCACGCATCGAAAACTTCATTGTCGGCGTTTCGATTCCTGCTCCCATTACGCCTGGAAAACCCGACATTACTTTGGGCAGGTTCTTCATCAGATCCTCCATTGAAGTAAACGCAGCGACGTTGCTACCAAACGGGGTCATGTTGGGCCTTTCTTGCTTGTAGTCCTTGGGGTCGCTAAACGTGACATAGACGTAAGGGCTCCCGTCAGTGGACGCTTCAATCTTGGCAACAACAAACTCTCTTTTCATTTTCGGCAGCATACCTGCTGCATAAGGGACTTATTTGCATATCTGCGTATCGCGTGAGGAAAATTCAACTCGTTATTGGGCGCTGGCCGGAAGGTCCTGCGGTAATTTTGCAGGGCCCGTCCAGCATGAGTCATCTTCGGAGTCGGCTGTAATGAGTCCCGCCTCTACGACCTAGTAGTGCGACAGAAAATAAAAGTCTCGTTGATGATTCGTCTACTCTTAGGCTCCGGCGGGATCCCCAAGTCAATGGCAGCGTCACCAGTCGGCAAATCGCGTACCTCGGATTGGGACAGGTCCCAAAGTTAGCGACACACAGAAGCACAATATTCGGCGCAGGAAATCAAGCAAAAACTCTACATTAGAGGCATGAGTTCGGTACCAAGGTGCTGGCCATCGATGCCGTCACAGTGACAAAGGTATACAAGGGCAGTACCCGCCCGGCACTCTCTGAGGTGACATTGCAGGCAGAGGCTGGCAAGGTCTTTACGCTTCTGGGCAGGAATGGAGCAGGCAAGACGACGTTTGTCAGGATGTGTGCGACGCAACTCGAGCCCACTTCCGGTTCGATTAGAGTTCTAGGATATGATGTGGCCAAGCAGGCACATGTAATCAGGGATCTCGTTTCAATAGTGCCCCAGGAAGGCAGGCCGCTGCGTGCATTGACTCCCTGGGACCACGTCTACAACTGGCTCCAAATAAGAGGAGCCAGCAGACAGAATGCAAAAGAGAAATCGGAAGCGATCCTCCGCAAGCTGGAACTCTACGAAGCCCGAAACAAACCGGCCATGAACCTTTCTGGTGGAATGAAGCAAAAGATACTCGTGGCAATGGCCATGGCCGGTGATGCTCAGCTTTTGTTCCTTGACGAGCCAACAATTGGTCTCGATCCCGTATCCCGCAGGCAGGTCTGGCAAGCCATTCAAGAGTGGAAAGGAAAGGGCCAGTCGATCCTCCTCACGACTCATTACATGGATGAGGCCGAAATGCTCTCAGACTATATCGTGATAATTGACCAGGGCAGGATAATAGCAAAAGGGACTGTCCCCGAGCTTCGCAAGGTCATACCGCAGAACATACGGGTAGACATATCGTCCGACGGGGCTGACATGGAATCGCTGAAAACGTACGGGTCTGTCGTGGATACTGGCGCCGGCATGATGCGGGTCTTTACATTCGAGTCTGCGGCCCGGGACCTTTCGGAATATGCAATCAGGAAGAACTTGAGCTTTAGCATGTCGCCCGTAACGCTCGATGACGTGTTCGTATACTTGGTGGGAGGAACTATCGACAGAAATGGGATCGATGGCACAAATGGCAGAGAGGAATAGCTCCCACACTTACTTGCCCGTTCGTCAGGCGGTGCTCATAGCATATATGACTGGAATTCTGTGGCTGCGAAGGAACCCTATCTCACTAGTCTTTACAGCAATCAGCCCGTTCTCACTCCTGTTCGTCCTCTTCGTGGTGAGCGGTGGCGAATACACCCGCCCTGCCTTGGCAGGAAGTCTGGTGATGGCGCTTGTGGGCTATGGACTTGCACTTGGCCAAGACATTTCATTCTACAAAACTGAATACAAGATTCAGGATGTCTTTGTCGCGTCACCTGTGTCGCCGCTTACGTACATGATGGGTCTGGCCCTCTCAGAACTCCTCTTTGGCCTGCCGGCTCTTGTTGTTTTGGCGTCGCTTGTAATCTACTTTGGAGCACCGCTCGCCAGCATCCCGCTCCTGGCGGCGACGATCCTCCTGATTTGGGGCTCGATGTCTGCAATGGGGTTCTTCCTTTCATCGCACATGATGCACATGCGCAACGCAACGCAAGTCATTTCCTTCGTCAACGTCATACTCGCTGTGCTGCCGCCGGTCTTTTACCCAGTTAGTGTAGTCCCCGAAATCCTAAAGCCTCTAGTGTACGCACTGCCCACCACTCACGCGTCGCTGATGCTCCAGGCAATCATGGGCCAAACCACACCCGAAGATTGGTCGATTGGTTTTGGATTTGCGGTCCAGATTGCATACCTCGTTGGTTTTGTGGCACTAGCAAAAACAAAGGCCATCTGGCGCGAGAGCTAGCTCCTGCAATTTGAAGTCCGATCGAGAATCATTCTCGGCAAGAACTAGGCAATTATTGTTTATTAGAAACCGTTGCAAGTCACCGATATGCTGACTGACGATGATAAGTTCAAGATTCTTGACTGGTTCTTTAAGAGGACGCCAAATGCAGAATGCCCTACCTGCCACACTCCATTTTTTTCGGGTGAACGAACTGCAAACGTTGCATTAAACGATTACATGGTCGGGTTGCAAGACATCAGCATAGAAGATCAAAGGATTGTGGCTGAAGATAAGGGCAAGGCCTTCATCTGTCTGGTGTGCTTGAACTGCAAGTTCGTCATGATGTTCGACGCAATTGACATGGGCTTGAATTATCAGTTACGATAACCGGCATGCCCAGGTGCAAGATTTCACTCGTTTAATGCTGTCAGATCAAACTTGCCTCGCACAACTACCGAATAAATGAATAACGCACCAAGTAGCAGGGGCGCTCACCTTACGCATACGACCGTAAAGGTCATGGTGGGATTCGGACCCACGACCTGCTGATTTCTTGACGCAACCTGATTTACAAGTCAGCCGCTCTGACCAGGCTGAGCTACATGACCTCGTTCAGGGTTTTCGGATGAACATAATTAATACTTTCGCTGCTTCGAAAAATCCTTAATGTATTTAAATCGCGTGATTTGTCAGAAGGTCAGTTGCCAAAATATCTCGTCCAAGTCATCATTGAAAATAAGCCGTTTATCAATGACCCTGAAGGCGAAACGATACACCGTGACTTGATCGTAAAGGGAGGATACTCCAAAGTACACTCTGTCAGGTCTGCCAAGATGCTCAAGATGATGGTATCGAGCAAGTCAGGTCGAGAGGCTGAGAAGGTTGTCGAAAAATTGTGCACAGAACTGCGTATCTACAATCCGGTCGTGAGTAACTGCACAGTAAAGGCATCAGAAAAATCCTAGCTACTAATTCTACACGAACTTGCTGTCAAACGATGCTCAGGCGAAAAAATTGCTCAGTGACGGATTTTTGCAGACATTCTTGAGCCGAATGAATCGGCAAAATGAGCTAACGAGTTCGCTTTTTCTTCGTCAGCTGCAGTCATGCGCTTTCGTTCCTGAGCGATTTCTCTTATGATGTCAAGGATTTCTTTTTGCGGCTCAACTTGGGGTTCGTCCTTGTAGGGCTCTACAGTTTCCCTGCGCACGCGCTTCCATATTGCCTTTCTTTGCTTCGCGGCAAGCATAGCCTCAAGCTGGCCTATCCGTTCCGTGGCCTGTTCAATCTGAGTGTCGCGCTGGGCAATATCGTTGGCAAGCCTGTCTCGTTCGCTTTCGGTTTCTTCTGCGGAACTGACCGCGCTTCCCAGCTGGTCAAGAAGCGTTGCAGGAAGTGTTTGCTCGAGCCAATCCCGCTGTTCGGCTAATGCGGACCTGTTGGCTTCCGCAAGGCTTTCGAGCCGTGCAGGGATGGACTCGCTATTTTCCATAATCGCTGCCCTGAGCCCTGCGACAGCGCGGCTCTGTTGGACGTACGCATCCTTTAATTGGGCAATGCTAGACGCAAATGCTGACCTTAGCCGGAAAAGCTCTTGCTCATAGAAGATTCTGTCGCGCCGCATGATCTCTTCGGCGTATTTCCGGCCGTGCGTTGCTACCTTGCGCTGCGACTTGGTTATCTTGCCAAAATCCTTGGCATGCTGAGCCTTTAGATCGGTAACGGACTTTAGAAGGGCGATCTGGTCACGTGAGGCGATCCTCTGACTCCTCTCTACTCTTGTTAGCGCGGCAACAAGCCTCGCATCTACTGGAGTGCCGCATGACTTGCATTTCGTCGCCTGACCGCCAATTCTGCCCTTCAATTCCACCATGCAGGGCTGGATGGCGTCTAAAAAGAGCGTGTATGTATGGCTTTTGGCAGACAATGTGCCAGATCCTGGTTACAATTGCCTGGTTCAGGCACTTAATGCTTCTCGTGATCCATCGCGGCAATCACATCGTCGAAGCTGGAATCACTCATAGCCCCCTCCAGAAGGAGTGTAGTTCTCAGATGCTTTGCGAGGTCCGTTACTGTGATTATGCCGACGATCTTTGTTCCCTCGAGGATCGGAAGGCGACGAATTTTGTGATTGACCATCCTCTGCACCGCAACTTCGATGGGAGTTTCGGGATCCGCGGTCGTAAGGATTTTGGACATTATATCGGCAACCCTGACCTTTGCGACCGGGAGGTCCTTTGCACAAACTTTCTTGATAAAGTCACGTTCGGTGACGATCCCAACAGGAGTCGCGTCCTTGACTACAAATAGGGAGCTAATGCCTTTTTCTGCCATCACCTTTGCGGCCTCTAGAGCAGAGTCCGAACCGTCAATCATCACAATTTCCTTCGTCATTATGTCTCGTACGACTCCGGCCGCCATACGCAGGTACCGTAGCGGGTGAAAAATAAAAACAATGCTGCCAATACAGTGCTATAGCCTTACGCCAATGTAGCCAAAATCACGAAGATATTAATACGAGTTGCTTCAAGTTTTCCGCGTCAAAGATGGCCAAGGTCGGGATTGCCGTTTTCCCCGGCAGCAACTGCGATCGCGACGTTCATCATGTGTTCAACCGCGTTCTCGGCATCGAAGCTGATTTCGTCTGGCACACACGTGAAAGGATTTCGGGCTTTGACGCCATGATAATACCTGGAGGTTTTGCCTATGGCGACCGCCTTCGCGCGGGGATAATCGCTGCGCATAGCCCTATCATGCAGGAAGTGAAGCGATTGGCAAAGGACGGCACTCCAGTACTTGGTATTTGCAATGGATTTCAGATCCTTGTGGAATCGGGGCTCCTTCCCGGGGCCCTGATGATGAACGACTCTCTACGGTTTGTTTGCAGATGGACAAAAGTGCAGGTGAAAAATAACAAGACGCCCTTTACGCACTCTTTCCAGGAGGGGCAGGCGTTCAGCATTCCCGTGGCACACGGGGAGGGCCGCTACGTAGCCGACGGTGATATTTTGAAAGACCTTAAACGCCACGACCAAGTAGTACTGCGTTACGTGGGAGACGACCCTAACGGCTCGACGGATCTGATAGCAGCGATATGCAACGAGAAAGGAAATGTGATGGGCATGATGCCTCATCCGGAGCGCGCAAGCGAACAGCTGCTTTCATCAGGCAGGGGCAACGAAGCGATCACAATATTCAGATCACTTGCTTCGTACTTGAATCAGCAGCAGGCAATAGTGTGACGGAATGGGAGTCCTGACTGCAGAAGAACTATCGTACCTTGAATCCAAGCTAGGGCGAAAGGCCAACGAAGTTGAGCAAGATATCGTGGGAGCCGAGTGGTCGGAGCACTGCTCCTACAAGTCTTCAAAAAAATACATTCGGTTGCTGCCAACAAAGGGGTCGCGGGTGCTGGTCGGCCCTGGCTACGACGCCGGAGTCATCGATATCGGAGACGGCCACGTCATTACTGTCCATATTGAGAGTCATAACCACCCATCTGCGGTGGAACCGTTTGGTGGCGCTGCTACGGGAGTTGGTGGAGTTATCCGCGACATCATGTCTATGGGAACACGTCCCATCGCGGTCTTAGATGCCTTGCGGTTTGCCCCGATCAGCGGCAGAACGAAGGCATCGGCAAAGTCAAAGTGGCTCTTCAAGAACGTGGTGAAAGGGATAGCCGACTACGGCAACTGCATTGGAATCCCAACGGTCGGCGGTGAAGTCGAGTTCGACAGCTCTTTCGAAGACTATTGTCTTGTGGATGTGGCATCAGTTGGACTGGGCAGGAAGGAGCAGGTCATCGCCAACCAGGCTGACCCGGGTGACGTACTCGTTTTAGCAGGCGGTTCGACCGGCCGGGACGGCATTCACGGCGCATCATTCGCTTCAAAGGCATTAGAGGCCGAGAACAGATCGGCCGTCCAGATTCCGGATCCGTTCCTGGAAAAGTTGCTACTTGAAGCCACCATGGAGGCGGTGGATGCCGGATGCATCAAATCGATCAAGGATCTCGGAGGTGGTGGGCTCTCCTGCTGCCTTTCTGAAACATCAGACAGCCTCGGAAAAGGGTTTGACGTCGAACTTTCGAGAGTTCACGCGAGGGAAGGAGGCATGACGGCTGCTGAGCTCATGATTTCGGAATCGCAAGAGCGGATGCTTTACGTGACCGACCCGGCCAGTCTCGATCGATTGCGGGCGATCCTCGAAAAATATGAAGTGAGGTATTCCATACTGGGGTCAGTCATGGAGCACAGCGACCTGCTCGTCAGGAACAGTGGAAACGTAGTTGCGCAGATGCCGTCGCACCTTGTAGCCCATGCGCCTCTTCTTCAGTGGCCATCCAAAAAGCCGGCATACATTGAAAAGTTGGCGACAATCCGCCAGCCGCCGCAGCCCAAAGATTTTAACAAGACACTGCTTTCCCTGATCTCAAATCCGACTATAGCAAGCAAGCGCTGGATTTTTCAGCAATACGATCACGAAGTGGGGATTAGGACTGTTGTGAAGCCCGGGTCTGCTGACGCTGCTGTATTGCGGCTCGACAGAGACGACAAGTTGTTATCAGTAAAGCTTGATGGGAACTCGAAGCACTGCTACCTTGATCCGTACCGGGGCACGCTCGGATGTCTTTCGGAGGGGCGCAGGAACGTGATATGTACAGGCGCCGAGCCGATTGGATTTGTCGACCACCTACAATTTGCCAGCCCAGCCGACCCTGAGGTCTTTTGGACATTTACGCAGGCCGTTGAGGCCATAATCAAGTACTGCAATTTCATGAAAATCCCAGTTGTAGGCGGCAAGGTGAGCTTTTACAATGAAACAAAACGGGGCCCGATCAAGCCAACTCCAGTCATTGGCACACTGGGTCTCATAGATGGAACGCCCGCCATCTCGTCTTCTGCGCCGACGGACGGCGACAGCATCTTCTTGGTCGGAGCGACGCTTCCAGAAATGGGCGGCTCGGAATACTACGAATACGTTCACGGCATATCAGGCGGAACTGTCCCGAACGTTGACCTGCAGCAGGATATGTTGAACGGGAATGCAGTCCTTCGGGCAATCCGGAAAGGTCTGGTGACATCTGCGCACGACTGCTCGAAAGGCGGGCTTGGAGTTGCACTCGCAGAGATGGCGATACTTGGGGGGGTGGGCGTCAAGGCAGAACTGGGCACAGCTCCCAACGCGTGTTCTAGGCTCGATGATCTTGTTTTCTCTGAGTCAAATTCTCGCTACCTGATCGGGACCAAAGAACCTGATCAGCTTGGCGAGCTACTTGCTGCGGAACGAGTTCCACATGCGCAAGTCGGACAGGCAAGTGGCACGACTCTCAAAGTAACAAAGGGTAAAAAGTCTATTTTCAATATTCCAGTCACCAAGCTTCGGGAACGATTCCTTTCCCTCGAAAAAATAATGAGCTGAGCAGAAGATACATTTTTTAAAGCAAAAGACTCACCCTGATCGGGGTCCTCGCTTTGTGTGTTTGGCTAATGGTCTCATTAACGTTTGTTGAAGAATCTCGGAGTGGTTTTCTTGGTACATGAGAACTGCGGCGTGGTCGGCGTTTTTTCCCTTGACGGAAACAATGTCATCCCGTTTGTAATTGATGGGCTGCGCGCACTCCAGCACAGGGGTCAGGAAGCTTGGGGACTGGCCGTGCCAGGGAAAAAACCTTACAGGCAGCTGGGGCTGGTTTCTTCGTCAGCCGCGGATTTTCAAAAACTTGTAAAGTCGCACAAATCAAGGGCAGCAATAGGGCATGTCAGGTATTCTACACTTGGCAAGAGCACGCTTGAAAACGCTCAGCCTTTGAAGGTCAAGGACCTGTGCGTCGCGCATAACGGCACGATCGCAAACGTCGAACAGCTTTCTGGTATGGTAGGAGGCTGCACTTTCACACCCCAGACAATGAGCGACACCCTCGTGGCAGCTCAGCGGCTCGTGATGCACCTTGAAGAGAAAGGCGACAACATGAGATCTGCAATGCAGATCCTAAAGGGTGAGATGGTTGGATCGTTCTGCTTCACGTTCCTGACCGACGGCGGATCCGTGTATGCTGCGCGTGATCCGCGCGGTTTTCGCCCGCTCGTTCTGGGCTTCCACAGGGAAACCAACACCTACATGGTGGCTTCAGAGTCCTGTGCCCTTGCAGCCGTTGGGGCCCAGCTGGTCAGGGACGTCGAACCCGGGGAACTGGTAAAGATGAGCGAAAATGGCATTGACTCGCAGCAGTTTGCCAATGAAAACCCACACGCCCATTGCGCATTTGAATACACATACTTCGCCCATCCGTCAAGCATTATGGAGGGCGTCAATGTTTATGCTGCGAGAAAAAGGATTGGCCAGTTCCTTGCGAAAAAGTTTCCCATTCCTGACGCTGATGTTGTAGTTCCTGTGCCCGATTCGGCCCGGCCCGCAGCACTCGGCTATGCACAGCAACTGGGGCTCGCCTTTGAGGAAGGACTTCTCAAAGACAGGTACAGCAGAAAGGGCTCCATGCGGAGTTTTATCGAGCCTTACCAGAACAGCCGGGTCGAAATAAACAAGGGCATAATTCCCATCCGCGAAGTAATTGAAGGAAGGCACGTCGTTGTTGTTGACGACAGCATCGTTCGCGGAACCAGCTCAGCTGAAATAATCAAGACATTGAGGAGGGTCGGCGCCCGCAAGATCAGCCTTGTAGTGACGTACCCGCCAATACGGTATCCGTGCTACGCAGGAATCGATTTTCCATCACAGGAGGAGCTGGTAGCCTATCAGCAGGAGGGCTCGGACGACACAGATTCTAGGATAGGCCAGCGGGTTGCGCGAGTAATTGGCGCGGACTATGTCGCGTACAATGACACGCCTAACCTCGCACGAGCGATAGGCATGCCGGAATCGGAATTGTGCTTCACATGCTCCACAGGCGACTATACTTCGCTAGGAATCAAGCCGGTATTCCGTTCACGGATCGAAATGAAAGGCGAATAACGACTCTTATATTCTGCCGCAACGTTGTAAACATGAATGCGGATAGTCGCGCTCGCCGCTATTGCTGGAGGTATCGTGGCGGCGGCGCTCATAATGATGGTTGCTTCCGCGCTGCCGACACAGGACTATGCACTCAGCGTGGACGCGATGAAAGATGAGCAGTCAATCTTTACCGATGCCAGAGTGGTAGTAAAGAACACTGGCAGACTGGCACTCACTAATGTGCTGGTGGACTATGGAAGCGAAAAGGAGCCACCCATCCCCGTGCTTCAGCCTGGTGAGAGTCGGACTCTGTCGCCTCCTGAAGGCGTGCAGCTTGAAAGCGTCAGAGTTACGGCAGAGCCGGGTGTCAGCGTAGTACAGCAGTACCGGACGCCGTTAAAGCTCCCTGGCATGATTGGTTCATAGCGCGCTTCAATAATATTGGGAAGGGTCAAGTACTTTGACATGGATAGAGACTCGCATTCCGATGCCGAAATCAAGAGATTCTATGCCATGAAAAATATCGCAGTAGTCGGAATGTCAAATACCGAAGGCAAGGCCGCAAATTACGTTCCAAAGTACATGATCGATCAGGGTTACAACGTGATTCCAGTAAACCCGAATGCTCCTGAAGTGATGGGGCGAAAATCGTACCAAACTGCTAGCCAGATTAGGGAGCAAATTGACATTCTCAACATCTTTCGTCCGTCAGCAGATGTGCTGGCAGTAGTAAAGGACGCTCTGCGAAAAGATGGGATAAAGCTGGTCTGGATGCAAGAGGGGATCTACAGCGAGGAGGCCGAACGGATGGCAAAGGAAAAAGGGATAGAAGTCGTCTACAACAGATGCATGATGGTGGAGCACATGCGACTAATCAGAGATTCCGACTAGATTATTTACCCTTGCC
>DATEEE010000061.1:0-2885 GCA_035281285.1 Nitrososphaera sp. | reverse complement strand
TTCACAGAAATTATGGCATGGCAACAAGTCTTTTGAACAGAAAGGTTGTGCTGGTCGCAATCCTTGCAGTTGGAGCACTCGCTGCAGTGCTGGCTGCATCGTCGATCGCACAGGCAACCGCGCAGGAAAAGCAAAGGATGATGTGGGCCGGCGAAGGCATGCCCGCAATTAACGGATCTGTCAGCGTTGCGAGCAAGGCCAGCGAATTTCTGAAAGAGAACGTGAAGGTGCCGTTCGTAGAGGCGGCTCAAACTGCACAGAACGAAGTAGAGAACGGAAATGTTCTGGGTGGACACATAGGTGTAGTCCAGGGATATCTGGTGTACACGTTCTTTGTGGCTGACATGGGGAACCAGACAGGACAGCTCATAATCGTGGACGCTGGAAACGGCTCGGTGCTTTACGTATCTGAAGGCCACGAATTCGGATCGTTCGGCCCGATGAGCGGTCACTTTGGAAGCCAGAAATACGGCGAAGGCTGGCATGGCCCTGGCAAGGGTTCTGGATGGGGTCCGTGGCACTAGCCCACCATCCTTTTTTTTGATTGCAAAAGGTGAGGTCAGTATGCGAGCGGAGATAAGCGCTGACAGCCCTCAACCCCACAACTGCAATTCGTGCGGCATGAGGGCCGAGATATTTCAAGCCGAAGGTGACTTTTGCCTTCAGTGCTGGCAGAAGGAAACGCACCCAAGAGTCTGAGGATAGATGCTAATCTGACAAAATGCTTATCCATTACCAAACAGAACTGTTTCCGGAATTGCCGAAGAGAAAGCGTATATCCACTGAAACGCAGAGCTTCGGAGTATCAAAAAGGGAAAGTCATGATTCTTCAAAGTTTTACGGCAGGAAGGTCTACGCGGCACCCAAGCAAGTTGCCGATGAAGACTACATAGAAAATCAAGTACCTGCTGAATACCTGGACAGGGTCTTTTGCAAGAGCAGCGAGCGGATGGACGAGCTGCCCGAAAGTAGCGTCCACCTTATGGTTACTTCACCGCCATACAATGTAGGCAAAGCGTACGACCAGGATCTTAGCGTTCATGAGTACCGTATGCTTTTGAGAAGGGTCTTCGAGGAGACCTTCCGCGTGCTCGTTCAAGGCGGCAGGGCTTGCGTAAACATCGCTAACATTGGCAGAAAGCCGTACATTCCGCTGCACAGCTATGTGATTCAGGAAATGGCGGACATTGGATTCCTCATGCGCGGCGAGATCATATGGAACAAGTCCGCCAGCTCCGGCACGTCAACTGCGTGGGGCAGTTGGAAATCGGCGACTAACCCAACGCTTAGGGACACTCACGAATACATCTTGGTATTTTCAAAGGGCAGCTACTCGAGGATAGCCAATGGTAGGGAAGATACGATAAGCAGAGAGGATTTTCTGACTTTCACAAAGAGCGTGTGGGAATTTCCGGCAGAGTCGGCTCGGCGCGTTGGCCATCCAGCGCCTTTTCCAGTTGAACTACCGCACCGATGTATACAGCTCTATTCGTTCAGGGGAGACGTTGTACTCGATCCATTCTGTGGCGTCGGCACTTCTTGTGTTGCCGCTGCCAGCGATGGAAGACGCTATGTGGGTTACGAGACTAATCCTCAATATGTTGAGTTGGCCATGCGACGCTTGCAGAGATAGCTGGCATTAAAATAACAGGCTCGAATAAGTGGCAGACAGTTATTCAGAATGCAAGCCTTCGATCAGCGGATGAATGCAACTGAAGGCAATTATTGTACCCTTGTGTAATACCAATGTTGGGGCAGTCTTCCGAACTTGTATTGAAGATCGGGATTGCGCTGGAAGACATCTTTCCGTTCCTTCGCAATGTCGTTGCTTCTAGTTCCAAACTATCGCTTGTGCAAGAAGATGAAGGTAAGCTTAGAATTGATCTATGCAAAGCTGATAAAATACATCCTACTTGTCTTTTCAACATTGCAATCTTGCCTGATGGTGGTACTTGCGAATTGCATTTCACACCTATCCGTCAGGAAGATGGACCTGGGCTTGCAAGTTCAGTAGCTGCCCTTGTGCTAGCGATTTCAGAATACAACCGTCTGAAACCTTTACGGTTCATCAGACACGCATCTTCAAAATTCGGAGTAACGGAATCAGATTTGGAGAGGATCGCGACATTCTTGGAGGTGAACCCTGGATCTACTCTTCCCAGAATTGCCGATGCTCTTGCGATGGAGCAATTCGCTGTGGCTATAGGCTTGCAATTATTGATTGAGAGGGACATCGTGGGTAGTACTACTAATCCACGCTCGTTTTTCCTGAAGTAATAGCAGTTCTGAAAGAGACAAGATGTTCATCCGACGAATTTGACAGCTACAGCTTGAGAAGTGTAGAATTAAGCGTATCGGCGGGGAGCTTGACCCCCTCCCCCGCCGTATGTTAGTCATTATATACTCCGAAACTGTTTCAGCGGACTATGATAAAACAAAGGTATGTTTTCGCATGCACCGACTGTGGAATCTTATTCACTGTCGATGCAAGAAAGTCTAAGGACAATATTTGTCCAGCCAGCAAGTCGCCGTACATTGACAAAATTGAAGGGTTCAAGTATGATTAGAGATGCAAAGGGTTACGCTACCGAAATAGCCCAGATTTCCCCTGACTTGCGTGATAAGATGATTCTAGTAATTCGGGACAGAATCATACGTAATCTGCTGGCAATAAAACAGCTGGTGGTTATTGGAGGATATGATGACATCTGTGGAGGACTATACACGTATGTGGTGGAAGAGTATGGCAAGATATTGTTTCTGAAAAGCCTACCTGTCGGAAATGATGGAAAAATTGAATTCAAATACAGATTTGGCTTTAGAGATCATCAAGAAAAGTTCGACAGAGCTCTGAAAGCATTGCCTGAGAGTTGCACAAAGATACA
>DATEEE010000060.1:0-2750 GCA_035281285.1 Nitrososphaera sp. | reverse complement strand
GCAGGCTCGTAGTCGGCTATTGCCAGCTTTTTCATGAGCCTGACGTGCTCTGGCTGCTGGCTGACTGCCCTGTTCTTTGCGATTTCATAATTCACCAGCGTCTGGAGGTTCTGATCCTGCTTTTTGAACCGGTATTCTTTGACCGGAGTCATCTCGCCGGTGGGCTGCATCACGTACCAGAAAGACTGGAGTTTTTCTTCGGCCTTCAGCGCGCTAGATTCTTTCTCCCCAGGGCCGTGCGAGTGACCAACGTGTTCGTGCTCCGCCTGCCGAGTTATCTCTTTGGCGTTCTCTGCAAGCGGATGGCCTTTTACCTTTATCTGGAAGGACTTGGTCCACCCAAACGGCGCCCTGTAAACCTGATCGATGTGTTCCTTGGCGGCGACTTCAACTGACCTGACTATTCCGGCAGCAACCGAGGGCGGCGCCAGGTCAGAGCTGAGGTGGGCGTACGGATAGACTAGCAGTCGCTGCGCCTTGACCGTGTCAAGGTACTTTTTTATCTCCACCGCGGCTGCCATTGCGACGCTGTCGTCGTCGCCGGCTTCGACTGCCACGAAGGCAACGACCAGATCTTCAAGCCTCACTTTTGATTTTGACTGAATCTCCTCGGCATCGCGGATCTCTTTTTCGATTGGCTCGTATTCGATGAAATCAGAGTGGAGCTGGAGTAGGCGCATAGAGCAACATCAACCAGTGCTAATTTATCCCCATCTGGCCCTTTCGTTGTCCCTGTCTTCCTTGGTGAGCTTTTTCCATTCCTTGTAGTGTTCCCTGCAGAGGTACACCCGCTTGCTGCCCCCAAGGCCAAGGTCGGGCGCCATGGCTGCTTTGCTGCCACTCATTGAGCGTTCTCCCTGGTTCCCGCAGCCGCCCACGCTGCAACTTACGCCCTTGTCAACGCGGCCCATGTAAATCATCACAGACACCGATCCTCGCTATAAAAAGTCTACTGGTTGGTGGTTAACTTTATACCCTGAGCAGATCCACTATCGGCGGTTGCCGGCGTACAGCGAGCCGTTGTGCAAAAAGTGCCTCCACCCGGAAGGCCTGCACACCGACGTGGTAGCCAAGCTTCCAAGCGGCGAGATCAGGCGCTGCACTGTCGCGATTTGCCAGTGCCTCGTGACAGAATCTGCCTAACCGGCAAAACTTATAACGACGGCATTGATCGGATACAGCCGGGCATGTCTGAAGAGGACGATTTTGAAGACGATGACGAATTTGACGATGAATTTGAAGACGATGAAGGGCCCGAAGGCGAGGGCTAGTTAGACCTTCAGACCAAAGCCCTCGGCGAACCCCTTGAATTCGGTGTACGCTTCCAGGAATTGAATGCCTTTGTCGGATATCCGGTACCTTGCCGAGTCCTCGTAGAGTAGCCCGGACTGCATGAGGTGGCTGACCATCGAGGCGAGCCTCTGGTGGGGAACATTTGCCTTGCGGATCAGGTGGGTCACAGAAGCACCGTTGTCATAGCCTTCGTAGCTGTACTCTTTTGCAGTCGACAGGATGTCGGCTATGATGCTGACGTGAGTCCTATATCCGGCCAACTGGATTCAACCTCCCTGTAAGACCAAACTTTGAGAACGGGACAAACATCAAGGCAAAACCAGCCAGTTTGATAGCGATTGCCACGTAAAAGAACGCGCCGGGATAAATGAAACTATACCATCCCACTATCTCTGCCAGAGCCAGCATTCCCAGCCCCGAACCTATCATTAGGGTGCCAGTCCTCCTGTTCTGCATATACGATGCCATTGTTTCAATCGACACATATACTAATAGAATAAAAGAAATTGACCTTACGAGATGTTCTATTGAATTTCCCGGGATGACAAACGGGGTTATTGTGAGGGGCACGAATGCAAAGTATTTTGTCGGTGCAAAGTCAAAGGACTTTACGCTGTGCGAAAAGGCAATGAAAAAGTAGCCGATCGCCTGGATGGCGAGTCCGGTGGTTGCCACTGCCCGGGAGGTCTCTAGGTGTTCGATAAACTCTGCACCGGCAAGCAGCGCAAAGCCTGTCGCTATCGAGATGAAGGCAAAGGTCAGCCTCAAAAGGTTCGGACTTGCTATTGTGCTGTAGCCGGCAAAGGCGAACCGGCCAATGAACGCGCATATCGCGAGGCCGACCAGGTTCATCCCAAGCTCAAAAGCGTCAAACGCCAACGATGAATTTTTAGTGTTTTTCCAATTTTTAACTCTATTTGCCCTCTCTGATTGAGAGGCTGTCCCAAGCATGGCGACTCAAAAGTCCTGCTTCGGCAGATCCAGGGTGGAAATGCTTACTTGTAATCGCTCAAAATGTCCTTGTACCTGGCGTCCTTATAGGCAATATACTTGACGTATTCGCCATAGGTCATGTCAAATGAGCAGCTTGAACATTTGACAAATGAAAAGTCGTCGGCTAGCTCGGCGATTTCCTTGCAGTCCGGGCACCTGACCTTCACGGTTATTCTCAGGCGCTCCAAGCTATAATAATGTTCCACGAAACTGGGCGCGATCTGGAAATAGGTTCATAAGGTTTGAACGCGAAATGAATGTGATGGACGGCACACTCAAGCCAGTTTTAAAGAGGCAGATCCTGGTCCTCGGCGCAAGCATAGGCGTAGGACTTTTGGTGACTTACTTTTTCGGCTTCCTCATAGGGCTGGCTGCCAACATTGCTGTGCTTCTCGCGATGGTCTTTTACCTCCGGCGCAGGCAGATTCAGGCAATGAAGGCATTTGGCTTTAGCGATGAGACTG
>DATEEE010000059.1:0-4245 GCA_035281285.1 Nitrososphaera sp. | reverse complement strand
CGCATGGGGTGCGTCTTTACGCCTGACTTTGCCTGAAGGTACGCCTCTGAGGTCTCTTCGACCAGCCACCTGGCGTGCCTGCTCCACGTCGCCAGATTCTGCGGGCTCGAATTCAGCACCTCAACCAGCCCGGCAAAGGCGGCGAATGCTGCGATCCTGTATTTTTGGAGCTCCATCTTTGCGGGGCTCGAGTCGGGAAGAGATGGGACCAGCGAGCAGATCAGGAACTGGTACTCGTCAAGGTTCTTTGCGGCGCTGGCCGCCTCGCCTATCTCCGGCGCGGTCTTTCTTGCCGACCGCACGTCGACTGACAGGCCGGCAAAGACGCCCGGGGCAGCCTTCAGAGTCAAGTCGGGAGTCGTCACTCCATCGCCTGCAAGAAGTCTCCTGCAGGCTCCTCCGGAGAGCTCTCGAGAAATGATCTGATGCAAGAGAGATGCCAAGTGCCGCACAGTGATGCTGAGCCGCTCTAAAAATCTATAACAGCTAGAATCCTGAAATACCGGCGCCGCCATAGAACCGAAAGTGAAATCAAAGAGGCCAAAATGGCAAATCCAGGCCTACTACATTGATAGCTGCAACTGCGACTGGGGTTGCCCCTGCCAGTTCAATGCCAGGCCCACATATGGAAAATGCGAGGGCATTGGTGGCATCCACGTCATCAAGGGCACCTATGGCAGCGTCCGACTGGACCGGCTGAATATGGCATTCATAGGCTACTGGCCGGGGCCGATACACGAGGGCCACGGAAGGGCGTCATTTTACATTGACGAGCGCGCCAGCGACGAGCAGTTCGACGCACTTTCTAAAATCATCACGGGCAATGCAGGAGGCGGGCCGTTTGAAGTATACCGGAGCATTATGGATTCAATCCAAGAACCCCGGCGGGCAAGGATAACCTTCGAGTCAAAGGGGCTGAACAGCCGGATAAAGGTGGGCGACATAGCAGAAGCTTCTCTGGAGCCCATTAGGAATCCTGTCACTGGCGAGATTCACCGGGCGATAATTGTCCTTCCGGGAGGATTTGAGTCCAGCAGGATGGACCAGGCGTCGACAAAGTCAATGATCTCAACAGACGGTTACGTCAACTTGAAGTACTCTGGGACTTATGCCAGCTTTCAGAAGACAAAGTGGAAGGGCCCATAGGGCCATCGCGGCAACCGTCGAGCCAAGAATTCATAGTATTTGTAGAACTTACAATATATATTGCCGAATCATATCCGAAATGACACCAGGTATGGATTTAGCAGGATAAATTTCAGTAGGGAAATGTTTTTATGTAAATCGTACCATATATAGTCCGATGACGTTTAAGCCCATGGCTTGACCATGGCGCTTGGTGGGACAACACCGCACCTGAAGAAAAACACGCGACTTTGTCGGCAAAGGCTGTAACAGGTCGTAGGTGCGGAGTCACCAAGCGCCGAAAATTTTCAGCACTTTTTCAATCATGGCGCATAATCCATCAGGTATTCCGGCCAGTCGTCAAACGTTGGCTCGACGCGCGAATACACGCTGACCCAGTAGCGAAACGAAGCTGGGTTGCCGATGAGATCCGCATCTATAGAATACGCAACTCTGTCTGCAGGCATCTGCCCTATCGCTGTCAGAGGAACGACGTATTGGTTTTCTGTCCTGTCGAAAATCGCATAGTGCCAGCCCTGAGAATCATGAAAGCCGGGGGCAAAGTTCACGAACATCACGACGTAGTATCGGTCCTCCGCGGAGACCATATGCCACATGTAAACCGTTTCATATTTCTCGTTGAGGTTTGGGTCGCCTGCGACTTCAAGCTCCAGCGCAAATCTTTCACCTTGCCTGCTTACACTCGCGGAGAGCAGGTCATGATATCCGCGCACCTCTGGGGTCGCAGACACATTCTGCCGCTGCAGAACCGCAGACGCGTCGCCTGCCGGATCGGAAATTGTGCTGCTCTGGCCATTGAAAAATCCAAACTGCGGTGCCGCTGGCGCTCCTATGCCGAATACTGCCATTAGTACCGGTGCAGCGATGGCGACTGTCGCTGAACAGACAAAGACGTAGGATGCCCTCAACCCTTACTACCTCTTGGTCTGAGCTGTATTTCCACATTTACTTCGGCATTACCTAAGAATAACTGGAATGGCGCGAACCGCGCTCTTACGCCTTTATCGTGCCGCTGCCGTCAAGGTAGTTGCAGCAGCTTGTGCAAAAGAACTCGCCCCTGTATTCATGCATTGAGGGGGCTACCCTTTCTGAGCTGCCGCAGCCGCCGCATGTCGGCGCCGACCTCGTGCTGTCAAATGCTGCCTGCATGCCAGCTGCCAATGCGCCAAGGATTAAAAGCACATGGATGTAACGCCCTAGTACATTTGCCCAGAGCAATCGTGCTTGCCGGCGCGCTGGCAGCGGGGCTAGCGCTTTACTTTGCACTTTCCCTGTACGTCCTGCCGCAGGCATTTCAAGAAGTGGAGAAGCCTCCAAGGCCGCTGCCGGTTGTTACTGCAGTGAACATTTCGTCGCAGCAAATTGCACTCGGAGACACGCTAAGAATCCAGCTCGAAGGCGCTAATGCCGGCGACACCGCGGACATGCAGATAATCTCTGCGGGGTTTCCGAACCTCACGGGCACAGGCGACATAGAGATTCTTCGTCACGACTTTAGGCAGACGCCTTTTATGATCCGACCAGGAGATGATGTCAGCGCGAACTACGAAGGGGTGGTGTCTGCAGTTGCGCAGTATCCATCGGTCGAGGGCTACAGCATGCCATGGGAAGGTGGGAGTGCCTACTCTATGGAGCTGCAGGTAAAACCACAGAGCGAGGGAAGGTTCGTTATCTTTGTAAAGTCAGTCGCGCTTCCTCATACCTGGGACGGGGCCCACTACCCGCGAGGCGGCTTGCTCGACTACCAGCGGGAATATGTAGAGTTTTACTCTGTCCAGGTCACAAAGAGTTAATTATCCTGCATGCGAAAAAACGTCGATGAGCTTTTTCAGGCAGGGCCTTGCCAACCTTGCCTACGGGAGTCAGACCAAGTTCCTCGTAGGCTGCATCCTGGTGAGCTCTGGCGTCCTTCTTGCTGCCGGCGGAGGCAGCTGGGACATCACGAATCACCTACTCAACAGGCCAGAGACTTTTTTTGCTCCACCCCATCTGTTACTTTATTCCGGAGTGGGCGCCGCAGTCGCAGGGGCTGCGATGCTTTTCACTGCATCGCGCAGGACTGGAAGGGTCGTCTGGCCGGCCAAACTCGCGATCGCTGGCGTTGTGCTGCTAGTTTCTGCGGGGCCGGTGGACTTTGCCTGGCATTCGAATTTTGGCCTTGACGGGCTCATGAGCCCTCCACACTTTGTCCTGGTGAGCGGGATGGTCGCCAGCAGCCTAGGCGGGCTTGCTGGCATGGCCTTTTACGGAAGCACTGCACTCAGGGGCGGCGAGCGCCTCAGGCTGCACCCGGCGCTTGTGGTTCTGGGGGTTGTCGCACTATGGCTTTCGCTGTCCGGGTTGGTCGACATGCTCACCCTTCCATTTTCAGATACCGACTATTTTGACTTTGACCCCGACCCTGCAGTGGCAGTCGCTCTTGCAACTATCCTGTTTCCCCTGGTAATCGCAGCATGCCTGTGCGGCGCATCATTTCTATCCGGCAGGAGGTTTGGCGCAATGTCGCTGACAGGCGCTGCCTTCGTCGGGATCAGCATGCTGAGTTCGATCGTCCCCTCCGAATCGCTGCAAACCACAATCCCATTCTACGTTCTGACCATGATTCCGATTGTTGTGGCAGACGCCATAATGTCGTACAGGTTCTGGCGCCCGTTCGCGATGCCGCTTTATGCTGCTGGCGCCATCCTTGGAGTGACTTTCTTTATGCTCTACTACCCGCTAATAACGCACACATACAACGAGTTCATTGACAGCAACAGGATCGTCTGGGCCAGCGTGACTGCGCCCATTTACTTCGAGATGATTCAGACTGTCTACCCGCTGCTGGTCGTGCCTTCCGCGGCCGTCGGCACCGCAGGGGCAATTGTGGCATCCCGGCTCACGTCCAAGTCAAGAATTATGTAATATTATTACTGTACAATTCATCAGTACAACTTTGCGGACTGTTTTAATAATATTGAAAGTTCTCTAGGCAACATGAGTTTTCTCGAGGTTTGCAAAATTGAAACTTCTGCTAGATTGCCCCGGGAGTTTGTCATATGCGACTATTGCTTTTGGGCCGCCTCTGCAATCAGCTTCCGGAGTCGTCAGGTCGAAACC
>DATEEE010000058.1:0-21890 GCA_035281285.1 Nitrososphaera sp. | reverse complement strand
TATCTATCCATGATGACAGAGAACGACCTTTTGAAGTACGACGATCATTCAAAGTCATACAGGGCCACAAGAAAGGGCGACGCCTTCCTGAAGACATACAGGCAGCTGGGAAACTTTATCGAATTAATCGACGAAGAGATCGGGCTATAACTTTCCGACTTCGAATTTCACACGCGATCTATTCAGTTGAAAGGCTTTCAAACATCGAGAAAACAGCTAACCAAGTGTAGCAAGGAAATGAAAAATAAAAAGAAAAAGCCTCTTTATTCAAGAGGGCTTTTGGTTTTTCTTATATCGGCAGGTTGCTTGAGTGGCTGCGACTTCTCAGGAACATGAATCCGCCAAGCACAGCTAACGAGCTGATGACTAAAGCAGCTACACCAATTGGAGATTCTGGCAACACGAAGAACGAATTGTTCTGGAACGTCTGTTGTCCATCAGCAATTAGTTCGTCTCCTGCTGTGTAGAACTCCACATGGAAGTGGTAGTCACCCTGCTGGTCGAAAAGCGCGCCGGGGAATGTTACTTCATAGCAGTCCTGGTCCGCAACGTTAAAGCCCACGCCATCTGGACAAGTTATTTCGGTTGAGCTAGTGAATTGTGCGATTGCATTGCTATTGTCATTGTTTGAAACTCCTGGTGGGATCAGATAGCATATCATGTACGCTGAGCCTTCGTCGTTATCGATACCGCCCACACATTCTGTGTCGGTAAGTATCTGACCGGGGCTTCCGCCTTCGATTACAACTCCATTCTGGAATGCCTTTACTTTGGTATTTGCCTCTGCCGCGAATGCCGATTGTGCTAGCATCGGAGCAACGACCATTGCCGCAGCAATTGTCATTATTCCGATGTACATTTTGTTTGCAGTCATAGTACTCTTAAGCATGAGAATTGAATCTGCGTATATAACCCAGTATGGAACAATGAGGCAAATGTTCTGAAACTGCTGAAACCTACGATAGTACAATTTTATTTTGACATATGACAGCTATATTATCAAATTTCTCGAACAAATCTCATTGCCTTCTCCTGTACTATGCTATCGTTTGAGTGAATTTACTAAAGTAAAGAATGAAAATAAAAAGGAAAGAAAGGGAAGAGCTTATTCCTCTTCCGCTATTGGGTTTCTCTGTTCCTCAGTTAGGTCCGTCCAGTCGTCTTCGTCTAGATTCTGCACCCAGCCGTTGTATACGTTCGGAATGGCGAGTACGCCCTGCCCGCCGTAGCCGTCAAGGTCCTCTACCTCGTCGTCGTATACGTCCATACCGCCAGTTGGGTTCAACAAGATCCTGCCTACGATTTCCAAGTGTGTGTCGCTTTCCTCGTCGATGTCGATTACGATCAGGTCGTTGGCGAACTTGCTGGATACATAAGCCAGGTATCCGCCGCCTTCCTTTGCGCCAAATTGAGCTCCGTGGCAGCCGGGGTCACACGGCAGATCTGCAACGATTTCCCAGTCATCAGGGTTGGAACTCGAGACATCTGTGACGATGATGTTTCCGGTAAGTGTGTTTGCGGTGACCATGTACTTTCCGTCGGGGCTAATCGGCGTCTGGATAGGGAGCGCCGCTACGCTGGTGGTCGCAAGCTGACCCAGACTTATTCCAAGCAGTACATCCAGTAGCCCTCCGTCGTCATTCACAAGGCGCAAGATGACCGGATTATAGTCCCCAAGGAGGTTGATGTTCCTCACATTGTCGCCGTTGGACAGATCGAGTACGCTTACGGTGCTGCTCAGCAGGTTTGCTACCACGTAATAGCTGTCGTCGGGCTTCATTCCAGTAGCGATCGGGAGAACTCCAGTGGCTGTCTTGGACTCTATCGACTCTGTGTCAAAGCCGTAGAGGCTCGAGTCATGCGTGAACGAGTTCGGCGTGACCATCTTCTGACCGTCTGAGCTCATCCAGTGTGCGTGAGGATGCGTCGGATTCTGACCGAACCCCTGCATCGCAATTATCCTTTCCACCTCTTCTGGCTCAGTCGTGGCAAGAATTTCAGCAACTCCCTCTTCTCCGTTGAGGGCGACGTGGATGTCGTCAGTGTCTGCTCGGGTCATGACGTGGGATGGCGCCTCTCCGACCACGATCTGCGATATGGGTTCACCTGTTTCCCTGTCAAAGGTTGACAGCTTGTTGCTGAACCACTCTGTCTGGTAGATCACACTCTGGTCTCTGTCTGTCCACATGTTGTGGGGGTTGTTCATGTTGAAGTCGGGCAGTGCCACTTTCTTGTTCACTTCCCAGTCCGTGGTATCAACGGCAGTCGCTGTTCCTGGTTTTGATTTCGATTCGGTTTCTTCGAACTGCGTGTTCACCCAGACTTCTCCGACTCCTGCTATTCCTTCATCTCCCGGATCCGAGAGGCTGTTTGTAACCGCGCTTTCATCAAAGTAGACTTCAAGAAGGACATCCAAGCTCTTGACCGCCACGGGCAGGAAGTTGTCGTCATTGTTCAGGCCTCCTCCGTTCAGGTCACCCAGGTAGACGCTCGCCTTGACGGGCACCGCCGGGTAGGACGGGTTCCAGGACGCTTGGCTGTAGTCTCTCCAATTGTCCTGCGTCGTGGCGACGAAGAATGTCTTTGCAAGTCGGAGCGCTAGATCAGATCCCGTCGGAATCTGATACCCATTCACCAGACTGATTGTCTGACCCAGGTCGAGCAGCAGGCCGTTGTCGCCGTCTGGTTCTGCGATGTTGCCCAGCAGGCTGTCAAACGGGGCCGGCAGGGCCGCGTCAGTCGGTACGCCGCCAACAACTTCGAGCGTTGTTTCTGGGTCGTCAACGATGACACCCCCGAACATGTAGGGGTGAACCTTGCAGGTGAACACGTAGAGCCCTGCGTCGGTCAGCTCCACTATCCCCCCTCCCTTGTACGACTGGACTTCGTCCATTGGCATGTGGTCTGCGCCGGTAGGCCAAAGAAGGCTGGTAATTGTGTGCACCGTGTCCGTCTCGCTCATAATGAACTGGACGGAATCTCCGGGACGAGCAAGCTCGAGCGATCTTGTCACGGTTATTCCTTCAAGTGCTGCGCCTCTCGGGCTTCTGAACCATCTTCCAGGCTCATCGGTGATTTCGAATGTGACTAGACCAGGCCCTTCGCCGCCGGTCAGGAGGCCGTTGTACGGATTGGCTCCGGGAACGCTGTCAGCGCCGCCGGATTCTACGACGCGGAATAATCCGTGCATTCCGGCCTCCATGTGGGCAAACACGTGACAGTGGTACTGCCAGTCTCCCGGTCCAACTTCGTCTCCGGCTTCAACGGTAAAGACGTGGACGTCCTGTCCCGGCTCCATCAGTTTTGTGTCAATAATTGCCGATGTTCCTGGGTCCACCCACCTGTGTGCGTGCAAGTGGAACGTGTGTCCAGGGCCTACCGAAAGGATGTGGAACCTTACCAGATCCCCTTCGACGGCTGCTATCACCGGATTTGTCCAGAGCGGAGTCTGATTACCATCATCGTCGATTTCCATTCCCCAGAATGTCGAGCCCACCATAAAGAGCACGAGCTCCTTCTCTATGTCAGACGCTTCGGTTTCGGTGATCTCGCCGTTCCCTCCGTTCACGTGGCTCTCCACCGTGCCGTCTGCCGCGTTCACGACGATCGCGCCGAACAGTCCGAGGAGTGCTCCTTCTTCACCCTTGTAGATGTATGTGCCAGTTTCTGCGGCCCCAAAGTCAAATCCTTCGACTTCAAAGTCCTCTTCAACGCCGGGGATGTCGCTTGAAATTTCGAGGTCCAAACTCTCGCCTTCGTTTATGACAATGGTAGGACCTGGAATAGTCGCTTGAGTGTCGTACTTGTCGGTGACGTCGTCACCGTCGACTTCGTGTGATACCATCCTGTACCCGTACTGGCCGTTCGGCAATACTTCGGCTTCGAGTTCGACCACGTTTTCAGCTGCTTGGGCGAACGCTACGTTGAAAGTCGGCAGTTCAAGGTTCGCCAGGCTGAACCCAGGGGCAGTAAGGAACAATGCACTAAGCAGCATCGTTGAAACTACTGCCACTGCTATTGCTGTGTTGTATTTGTTCATCTTTCACACTCTCCCTAGAAGGGCTCCGGAACCGGCGAAGGCTCGCTATCGGCGCCAGGGCCAGTTACCCTGAGCGTTCCTTGCATTCCCATCAGCGCGTTGGAGCTGTTTTCGTCAGAATACGCAGAAGTTCCGGTCTTTGCCTTGATAGTGAATACGTGGTTTTCTAATGGCCCGATGTCTTTGCTGGAAATCAAGTTGTCGGTACCTGGATCAAGCCACTGGTAGTCTTCAAGGCTGAACTCATGAACAGTGTCTGTTCCCAGGGCTATCAGATGGAAGCGCAAATAATCTCCCGTCTTTGCCCCAAAAGATGGGTTTGTCCAGAGCGGAATCTGGTTGCCGTCATCGTCGATTTCCATTCCCCAGAATGCGTCATCGTTCACGTAGAGGACGAACTCCTTGTCAACGTCTTCCACATCGATCGTCTGAACCACCTTGTTATTCACGGCGGAAATTTCTCCGGAGGACGGGTTCACGATGAGCGTCCCGAACAAACCCCGGTGCTCCGCGCCGTTAATCCCTCCAAACGTGTGGTCGTGATATGGCCATGTTCCGGCGGTCCCCGGTCCGGCTACCCAGTGGAACGTGCGAGGCTCGCCGGGAGTCGCACCCTGATCCTCGACTCCATTGATATGGTGGAGAGTGCCGTCGCTCAATATGTCGTAATGCACACCGTGCACGTGCACGCTTACAATCCCAGTACCCAGGGCGTTTTCGACCGTCAGATCTACCTCATCTCCTTCGTCGATCACAATTGTCGGTCCGGGAATGCTTGCTTCGTCGCTGTACCTGTCAGTGATATCCTCTGCGCCGCTCCCGTCATCAACGGAATGGCTATCCATCCGATACGCCAAAAGTCCGTTGTCGAGCTCTTCGGCAACAAGAGTAATTTCGTGCAGTTTTGAAGGCGCTGCCTCCGCCGCATTCTTGCCGGCAGTCTGCGATGCGACTGGCGCAACTGTCAGAACTGTTGCAAGAAATAGGGGCAGGGCTAGGCCAAAATATATGAAACGTTGCCTCATGTATTTGTCCTCAAGTCTGGGGAATTATATAAAAATTCTCTATGTTATGCGCATAGACACATAAAGACAATAACTTTACATTGATCAAAGTTAGTTGAAAATCCGCTAACCGCCGCGTAATTTGTGCCTCTGGCCGATGTGAATTGCAAGAGTTATCACTTCCACGAACGCTTGGTTGCAGATGGGGCACTGGTATTCGACTCTAGGGTGTCGTCGAAACAGAAGCCCTAGCGATTTGAACAACTGCCGGGACTGTCCCTCTGCGAAGAACACATCAGCCTTGGGAGACGGCGTTCGATGACAAATTTCTAAAAAATTCTCTAGCTACAGCGTTCGGAAGAAAAATTCATTAATTTGCTTTGCCCTTTTTGACAGGACCTCAATGAAAATCTTGATTAGCTTCGGAAACTCGAGTAGCCCCTCAACCGGATACCGGACCACATCGTCAGCAGAGTTGTTCCGGTTGGGACATTAGCATTGCGTGGTAAGGTTCTAAGAAATTCTCGTCAACATAGAAACGGTTACTATTAGAACTATGTTCTAGATTGCGCCACCGATCTACTTTTAATGTGTCAAACGCGAAAATTGATTCCGGGTATGAGCAGCATAAAGTACAAAGTTAATCACAACCCGGTGACATATGACCACCGTACGAAAAAATACAGGGTGGGAAAAGATGCCTTTGGCTCGTACAAAGACGCAAGAGCAAAGCGCTGGAAGTGTGAAAAATGCAGGCACGCGTTTTCAAGCTTCAAAGAACTGCGGACCCACAAGAACGAACGCCACGCCTATTGATTCATTTCGGCGTAGCATTTCTAGCAATCTTTTATAGTAGATACATGGACAATGCGGTATGGTTAGCATGATGAGCATGAAAAGTGCTTCCGTACTGATGGCCGTGTCCCTGTTCACTGGCGCATTTATCGCATCGTCAGAGCTGAGGGCCTTTGCGGCCAACACGATCGGATCTATTGACATAATTGACGAATCCATTCTTTCTGTAGACATCAAGAATGGCGAAGTCAAAGGGCCAGACATTGCCGGCAACGCGGTAACCACGGGCAAGATAAAGGACGGCGAAGTCAAGCTGGCAGATATTGGGCCTGATGCCGTGGGAGGAAGTGAGATTGTCGGTGTCAACAAGTTGCTTTTTTCAGAGTGTCTCTTCACCGATAACACTTTGCGCCCACCAGAAGATTGGTATCATGCAGAGTGTGCGATACCGGGTATGGCTGCCGGTGACGAGGTTGTCGTTTCGAGGGCTACCGAGGAAGACTGCTTCGACATAAATGGATTCGATCCCAAGGATGGCAAGGTCATCATCAAGGGGAGAAATGATTGTGCTGTTCCCGCAGCGGTGGGAACAACCAGATTCTCCATAATAGTATTCCACTAGTCAGATGCTGAAACAGAATCGATCAGACCAAACCCAGTGCTGAAGCGGTCAGCTAGAAGCCTCATAGAAAATGGAACTCAAGTAGGCAGTCTGCTTCTCATTACCGTTATCGAGAATTTCAATTGCCACACCATGGGTAATCTTGGAAATCCCGTGACCCTCAAGATTAATTTCGAATTTCTGCCAGTCTGTCGCAAGCGTGACATCGCTGAATGTGGCAAATGCCACACCTTTGACGGCTACGACTTCCGGGATCTTTTCGCTGACGCTTGATGCTGTGACGGCGCCGGCCTTCCCACCTGCCGCGTACACCCTTAATACTTCCCCGCCATTCTCCCCTCTCGCCCAGAACGTGAGCCGGTCAGCCTCGCTCAGATCGACTGGCTTTCCGTTGGAAAAGGCAACTAATGCTTTACCTTTGGGACCGGTCTTGTATTCGAGTGCAATGCAGGTTTCACAGTGATTTTCGTCATCCACAAAAGACTCGTCCATACTGAAATACGCTGACCCACCGGCTGCGTCCCCGCCGCGCTGCCGCTCCTTGAACACCTCCACAACATCCAAGGGCATCCTCGCAGCATTTGCTATCGAAATATCCGCCGAATCCTGGAATAACCCGCCGCCAAATGCGCCCCCGAGGATTAGTACTCCAGCCACTGCTCCTGCGATAGCCGCATACAATGCTAGAGCCACGGACAGCCCCCCTGACCGATATCATGCCGGAAGGGTGGCAGCGTAACTCTTTTCACTAATAATGTTATGTAACTTGGATTACATTTCCTTCTTATTTGTGGCGCCGGCCGATAATCCATTGCCAAAGGTTACCCGCTCTGAATTTCTAAAGTTTTTGGTAGCTGGAGGCATCGCGAGCATCGCCGGCCTTGCGGGAGTGGGCAACCTCTCCCTTCGGACAGAACGTTCAGTAAGGCAGGCATCGGCACAAACGTCAGGTTCCTGGGAGGCTGGCCCAAACGCGCTTTGTCATCCAGTCCACCTTGCCCTGCTCCCGTCAGGAAAAGTCCTGTATGTAGCCGGCTCTGGACTTCATAGACCCAGTACTTCTGGCCCATTCAAGGCAGCACTCTGGGATCCAGTGACGAATTCTCAGAAAAGCTACGTGATTGACAAGGATATCTGGTGCTCCGGTCACGCCACCCTCCCGAATGGAAACATCCTATTCGCGGGTGGAACGAAAAAATATCCACACCAGACTCCAAATCATCGATGGTGGGGCATCAACGCGGTCTACGAATATGATCATGTATCTGAACAATTTCAGAGTCGCCCAGCTATGGCGGAAGCGAGGTGGTATCCCACCGTCATTCTCTTGGACACAGGCTTGCTGCAGGTCGTCGAAGGATTCGACGAATTCGGCTACAACAATTTGTTAACCGAAATATACAACCCGGTCGCGCGCAGCTGGACTATCAAGTACAACCCTAAGACAAACACGAGATATTGTGTCGGATGCAGCGGAACGAGCTGTGCAAACATTGCAGGCGCAGGGTCACGCTGCTATGGAGGGACTAACAAAGGGGTTAACCCACCTATGGCCACGTATCCGAGGATGCACCTACTTCCGAGCGGGCTAGTTGCCTGCGTCGGCCAAAAACCACCTCGCCGGTTGTGGAATCCTTCGACGGGTGTTTGGTTAGGGGCAGGGACTGGCATCAACAGGAGCTGGGGAACTTCAGTCCTGCTTCCGCTGCAGAACACGCTAGAGGAAAAAGGGTCGATCCTTGTTTGCGGAGGAGCGAATACCACTGCCTTTCCATCAATTGCCACGAGTTCTGCCGAGATCGTCCAGCAGAGCAACCTCACCCTTGTTTCGAGAGCCATCCAGCCCATGAATTTTCCGAGGCGTTACGGGAATCCGGTAATCCTGCCAAACGGGAAGATCCTGATAATTGGCGGCACCAGAGAGAATAACGACAAGAACCTTGCGGTGTACGAGCCCGAAATGTTCGACCCGGTTTCTGAAACCTGGACATTGCTCCCTCCGCACAGTGTGCCGCGGATTTACCATTCAAACGCTCTCCTGTTGACGGATGGTCGGGTCTACGTTGCAGGTACTTCATATTCGCAATACAGCTTTGAACTGCGTACAGAGATATACAGCCCACAGTATGTGTTTGAGCAGAGGCCTACAATCTCCTCAATTCCAGCAAGCGCCGCGTACGGAGGAACAATTCAGGTCGGCACACCTGATGCGCAGGAGATAAGTGCAGTTTCGATAGTAAGGCAGTCAAGCACTACCCACCATTACAACCCGGAGCAGAGACTCGTGTGGCTCCAGGTGCTTGAAAAGTCAGAGAGTTCTGTTGTTGTGTCTGCGCCGATTAATCGCAAATTGGCCCCTCCAGGGCTCTATCTGCTCCATGTCCTTAACGCTGCCGGAATTCCTTCCAAGGCTGCCATGCTGAAGATGGCCTGAAATTCGCCCTTTGTAACAGCGTCGGACTTAATCGACCAGTACCTTTCATTGCCAGCGCGCAGTCCAAGTGCCTGTCACGTGCGAGTTCATTGATCAGCCAGAAAAGTTGCTTCTATTTCCGTTCCCGCACACATTAAATTACCATTTCAATTCGAAAATCCAGGGGGCCGTTGTCTAGCTTGGTAGGATGCCAGCCTCGGGCGCTGGAGGTCGCTGGTTCGAATCCGGCCGGCCCCATCCCCTCGATATCAAAGGCATTGACGCGACCTGACTGGAATTCGATTTTCTATGTGCATTCTTGCACTTCCGCTATTCAGCTGATACTCGGGTTTGCGGTCCGAATTCTTCTCTTGTTAAGATAGCGAACATGTCTTCGAGATCGCAGCAAAAGCACTTTTCGTTAATGCATGCCGACCTGTGGTCATGATCACATATCCCGCACTTGCAGAGCCATAGGTCGTTACCGCCCACGAATAAGTTTTGCACATTATCCCTAATGAATTGAGTCGCGCTGTTTTCGCGTCTAAGCTACGAGATGTAATTTCGAGGCAAATAACGAGCTCCCTTGGGGTACTCATGAATTAAGAATGACGCTTTCGTACTAGACAGTCACAGTGCGGTGGCCGGTATACCATCTATAGATAAAGTAAGCAGCCGCAATTATGGCAATTGCTATAGCGAGTGGTGTCAAGAAGTAGATTACCACTGCCGCAACTATTACGAGAACTGCAATAATAATCCAGTCCGCTATCGTCAGGGTTGCCATAAACAGATTGGTTCGGCTTTCCTAATGAACCCTTGCTGCTTTTGACCTGATATTACAATCTGTCTAAATCTTAAGAGAAAATTGTACATTAGGTAGACGGTGTTGCAGCTATTTTAGTGTAGAATCCTGCTTCACGACCTGATTTTCGGTTCCTCAGTACAGTCGTACGCGCCGCGCGAGTGGAAATTGTTGAGGACTGGTCCGACCTTCCGACTGGGGAGGCGAAAAAGCCCCTGTTTGATGGGCCGATTCAGCTACCGAGTCTTTTCCTTCGTTGCATCAGGTGTCATTTTCCCACGCCGGAGACCATCGCGCGTAATCCGACTCGTGTTCCGATTCTATAAATACAGTTCTGGACAGTAGGAAATGTCCTGGCTCTTGACCGATCCACTTGTTGAAGGCAAATTTGCAGCAAAAGTGACAGAGGTGGTACGAACCGTGGCTATCGATGTGGATTCCGTCTTGGCAGATGTCATGCTTGTCTGGGCGGACGAATACAACCGGCGGACCAACGGAGCTGTGACAAAGCAGGACATTACAGCTTGGGACATTCCTACCATTTTGCCGATAACGCCTGACCAAGTTTACCGGTATTTCAGCCATGTCTGGAAATTCAGGTGGCGGGAAATCCCCCCGACCGAGCCAAACATTGGCGAGGTGACGAGAAGAATTCACCGAAAAGGCTACAGGATCTCTATCCTCACAAAGAGGGAGCGGCCGACTGCTCCCTACGTCGCAAAGTGGCTGGACTTCCACAGAGTCTACGCAGACGAACTGATGTTTGTCTACGACGGTGTCCCAAAGGCGAACTACCCGTTCGACGTGCTGATTGACGACGCTCCGAGGAATCTCGTGGACATCGTCGCCCCCAAGTCGGCGATTCTCTTTAACCAGCCCTGGAATAGGCACTTCGAATGGCCGGTAAGGGTCAGCTTGCTCAGCGAGGCCGAAAAATTACTCTAGTTCGCAGAATCGTACTCGGCGCACGAGCAGACGCCGAAGAGGCATTTTTCCTCGGCCTTGATATGGTACTTCATAGGATGACCGCAGGTGCAAGTCCTATCCCTGTGAAAAAAGTTCAATTTCGAAGTTGCGGCCATTTTCAGCAAGTCTGAAATTTCCGGGCTTAAGGTATCAATGCCGCGCCATTGTAGAGCTCTATATGAAATATGTTAGCCTAGCGCTGAAGCTCGATCAGCGCGCGGTTGACCAGCGAGGCAAGTCCTGTATATTTTCTCAGAAAATCCGCCGCCGAGTCGAGCGCGTCGCTTCCCCTGAAGCCTTCGTCATATTTCAGCTCAACAGTACCCCTGTCGGTTTCGACTACGGCCGTGAGAAGCGAGTATTCGCCCAGCTTGTCATCCGTCCGCTCGACGTACTGCCTCAGGTCAATTCGGGTCACCGTGAATCCCTGGTCTTGCATGGTTCCCTGAAAAACCGCGGTAGTTCGATTCGCAGGGGACTTGATTCTACCGGGTTCGACGTCGGTTCTTGTCATTTGTAGTCTAGAAACCTTACCCATTCGGGGAACCAGAGGTTGTTCTCAGGGACTCCAATCCCTCTTGCCAGAGTCGCGGGCGAATTGTAGAACACAGAGTCCGACCCGATTTCCTTTGCAACGTTCTGGTTCAGCTCGTCTATCGAAGCAACTTCTCCGACGTACTTGTTGGCCACAAGTTCTCGATTCTGCGTGTACAGGCCCACCTGCCTGCCGTCCACCGTGGGTACGTAGCTGACCACAACATCGATCTTTGACGCTCCGGCCTTTTTGAGATAATAGATAGTCTCCCTCGTAGTGCTGCCAGTTTGGATGGTTCCCTGGACAGTTGCGACCTTCTTTCCCCTTGTGCTGTTCTCCATCACGAACTTTAGCGACCTTCCGGTTGTGAGCAGCTTGTTCTTGCTGACCTGCTCGGAAAAGTCGATCATGTGGTCAGAGTCGTCGTACCTGTCTTTGATGACACCTTCGACGAGCTCAAATGTGCTAGAGTGCTTCTGGTATTCGAGCCCAAAGCCCAGTGCCATCGGACGCGCATAGTCAGGCTCGGCGTAGGCAGAGTCTATCTCGATGTCCTCAGCGACCATGCGGGCCTGCTCCTTGCCGATGTTCTTGCGAATCTGGTAAATGCTCATCCCGTTCACCGTGGCCACCACGTTTGACTCGCGTATGAATTCAAAAGGATCCATCATTATTCGGGGAGCAGAAGTTGACGCAAGTACCTCTATGCCTCCGTTTTTCTTGCTCATCTTTAGGAGCTGGCCGGGCCTTACGTCGCTGAATTCCATGTCGATGAACGATGAGCGCAGCGAGTTTTCAGACGCCAGCAGTTGAAGGGAGTGATCGCGATTGGTGGCCGACACAAGAGGCTTGAATCCCGTAGAGTCGCGGTACGCGAAAATGTCGTCGCCTACCTTGACCAGCAGGTTGCCCCTCAGGTGCCGCTCAAGGAACTCCGCTGCCCGCTCTGCGTCCTTTTTTTCCAACAGCAGCTGTACGAACACGTGGTAAATCTTGAATAGGGAATCAGAGTCCCTCGCAGACCCTATGTACGGGTGAAGGTGGAGCTTTTCGGTGTCCACAAAGAATCCATCGAACGCTACCCATGTCGACCCCATACTCGGAAAGGGCGGGGGCCTTTTTGAGAGGTATCCGATGCCGTTGCTGCCGTGCAATTTCTCCTTCTGGGCGATTCTGAGGATAGCATCATCCGAAGGCAGCCATCCTTCTGCTCCGGCCGCTGCTCCGCCGACAATCATCTTCCAGTAAGCCTTGCCCCGGTGCTGGAGCATCCTCATGGAATGAGCCAGGTAGTAGATGACGTTGTTCTTTGGACCAGCCGCGTGGCTGTAGATGGCAACAATCCCGGCCAATTGCGATCAGAGTGACTCGCTTCGGATTGGGATAAAAATCTTGTCAGCTGGAAGAAGGCGCGATTGTTTGGTTCCGGGATTCGAACGCGGCAATTTCGTTTTCGAGTTGGAGGGTAAGTCCGATCCCATCCAGCCCTTCCACCAGGACCCTCTTTCTGAACTCGTCTATCTCAAAGTGAGTCGTCGTGCCGCCTGCTGAAACTGTCTGGTTCTGGAGATCTAGTGTGATTTCAACGTCTGGCTGCATAAACAAGATATCGACAACTTGTGACGGAAGCCTGACAGCAAGTATTCCGTTCTTCGAGCAGTTATTGTAGAATATGTCCGCAAATGAGGGGGCTATGACCGCCCGGAAGCCATAGTCAGATATCGCCCATGCCGCATGCTCGCGTGAGCTTCCGCTGCCAAAGTTGTCTCTCGTCAGAAGGATCTGCCGGCCGGCATACTCTGGTTTGTTTAGTGGGAAATCTGGCCGCGGCCTGCCCTCAGAGTCAAAGCGCCAGTCGTAAAACAGATACTTGCCGTAGCCAGTCCTGCTTACTAGTTTTAGAAACTGTTTTGGGACAATCTGATCCGTATCCACATTGACGCGGTCAAGCGGGACTGCCTTGCTTCTCAGCACGGTGAAAGGCTGCAGCTAGAGCCACTCCCTGACGTCTACAAACCTTCCCTGAATTGCTGCTGCCGCTGCCATCACCGGGCTCACCAGATGGGTCCTTCCTCCGGTGCCCTGCCTTCCTTCGAAGTTGCGGTTAGAGGTACTTGCGCAGCGCTCTCCCGGCGCAAGGATGTCTGGGTTCATCCCCAGGCACATGCTGCACCCTGATTCTCTCCACTCAAACCCGGCCTGCTTGAATATTAGGTCAAGGCCGAGTTTCTCGGCAGCTGTTTTCACTGCCTGCGATCCGGGGACCACCATGGCCCTTACGTTTGGAGCCACTTTCCTCCCCTTTACCACGATAGAGGCCTCGGCCAGATCTTCCAGCCTCGAATTGGTGCATGAACCAATAAACACTCTGTCGACTGCGATATCGGTGATGGGCGTGCCCGGCTGTAATGCCATATAGTCGAGCGCTCGCTCGGCGGCCTTTTGCTCGTTTTCGTTTCCCTTTGCGTACTCTGCAGGCTCAGGCACATTCTCAGTTACGTCTGCAATCATTCCGGGGTTAGTGCCCCAGCTCACCTGTGGTGCAAGGGACGTGACATTGAATTCCACATATCTGTCAAATCTTGCGCCATTATCAGTTGCCAGCCCCTTCCAGTATTCAAGCACTCTTTCAAAGGTCTCGCCTTTTGGTGCAAACCGCCTGCCCCTGACAAAATCAAAAGTCTTTTCGTCAGGCGCGACCATTCCCGCCCGGGCGCCTGCTTCGATCGACATGTTACAAATAGTCATGCGGTTTTCCATGCTTAGGTCATCTATTGCCTCACCCCGGTACTCTAGGACGTGGCCAGTCCCACCCGCCGTTCCTATCTTGCGTATGATGTAAAGCATCATGTCCTTGGCAGTGACTGCATGCGGATTCCTTCGCTTTCCGGAGAGTGTGATTGCAAAAGTCCTTGGCTTGTCGAGCCAGAGGCACTGGGTCGCTAGTACGTGCTCCACTTCGCTTGTCCCTATCCCCAGTGCGAACGCTCCAAAGGCCCCGTGAGTCGAGGTGTGGCTATCTCCGCAGACTATAGTAGTCCCCGGTACCGTCAGTCCCAGTTCCGGACCTATTACATGAACTATGCCCTGGTTCGGGCTTTGCATGTCATAAAGCGTAATCCCAAACTCTTTGCAATTCTGAGCCAGCGTCTGGATCTGAACCGCGGATATCTGGTCCACTATTGGGAGCGACCTGTCGCTTGTTGGCACGTTGTGGTCCATGGTCGCATAAGTGAGATCGGGCCGCCGAACCTTCCTATGGTTCACCCGAAGACCGTCGAATGCCTGAGGCGAAGTCACTTCATGAACTAAATGCCTGTCGATGTAAAGCAGTGATGGGCCGCCTGGCTCTTCGTGGACGACATGACTGTTCCAGATTTTTTCAAACAAAGTCGCGGGCGCGGTCAACTCGCTTAGAGAAAAATTTACGCGTCAGGGTGATATAAAACCATCAGGAGGAGCAAGTTTTAAATCAGGTGCCAATGGATTCATGCTGGGAAAACATGCATCCTCAGGACAACCGTTACCCCGATTACATTGCTGACCAGATAAAGAAGGGCACCACCACCTGCGCACTTACATGCAGTGACGGAGTGGTCTTGGCCGCCGACACCCGGGCCAGTGCGGGCCTGTTCATTGCCGACAGGCATGTGATGAAAATACAGCGCGTCGACACGCACCTTGCCATGACAATAGCCGGCGGCGTTGCCGACGCCCAGAATCTAGTTGATACCATGCGTTATAATGCCAATATCTACAGACTCCAGAACAAAGAGCTCATGCCCGTAAAGTCTGCAGCAAGGCTTTGCTCTAACATACTATTCAATCAGAGGTATTTCCCATATTACGTCCAGATAATCATGGCGGGTTACACTCCAGAAGAGGGTAGTCAGATCCACAACATTGACCTCTTTGGCTCGCTGACCAGCGAGAAATTCATCTCCACTGGCAGCGGCTCCCCTGTAGCATATGGATACCTGGAATCAGAGTTCAAAGATGGAATGAGCGTCAACGATGCCTACAAGGTTGCGATGCAGGCAATCGCTGCTGCCATCAGGAGGAACGCAGGGACAGGTGACAGCATCAACGTGGTCATTATCGATAAAGGTGGGTACCGCGAGCTATCCAAGGAACAAAAGGCAGCCGTCGGCGTAGTATTCTAGGCGCGGACTACAAGACCCAGCTGGACCCGGTAATTTCACTTAGAAACATGCTGCTATCTAATCTTGAGAATCTGTCAAGATCGATACCCGCACCAGGGGCCATGATTTCTCTTAATTCCTTGCCGGCAGCAGGTTCTTTCCACCAGTCCTGACCAAAGCGCCCCCGCAGATGCCGATGAAGCTCCGAAGCGCGGACTGCTGCTATAAGGTAACTCGGCACGTACATTATCGCGTCCGGCAGTATGTGGTGCAGCATCCAATATTCGCCTGGCAAATCGATTCCCGTGTACTCCTTTATTAGCCGAGAGTAGAGCTCGCTTGCCTTATCCATCGTCAGCCGCCTGCGCCAGAATTCTGCTTTCATGAGCGAGTTCGCTGCATAAAAAGTCACAAAGAATAATTCCATAAAGTTATTCCTCAGTTCCAATTCGTCGAGCGTTCGCGCGTCAGAAACGCCGATGGATGAGAGATACCTGCGATCCTTCGTTAGCCTTTCGAGAAATATCGAGAAGATTTCAGCGATCCCCATTGAAAACCCATAACGGTTCCAATAGTCGGCGGACGGGTCAATCGAAGCTGCATGAATGGCATGCCCCATTTCGTGGTAGCAGCCCTGCAAGTCAAAATACGGGCTCTCGCTCTTGTACAGGACGCGGATATCGGTGGGAACTCTGACAAAGAAGCAGATCGGCGAAGGGTACTTTTCCTTGCGGTTCTCAGCATCAATCATGATTCTTGACGAATCGAACTGCATTCTCGAGAGCGTTCGCTGGACCTCGGCAGTCGGACTAACTTTTGCAAATTCGCCGTCAAACCGGGAGTAAACCCTATTTCGGAAAAAATAAAAGTCATCATAGTATTCGGCCTCCCTCCCAAGTACTTTCTTTGACACCGCTGCAAGGGCCTCCCGGAACGGCTTTTTGGCTCGGTTGCCCATTGATTTTACGAATTCGACCATCTGAGAGTATGTCATCCTCTCGTTTTCTAGGTAACCGTCGAGAGGGGAGATCTTGCGGCCCGAATTCTTGGCGTAGGCCAGGCCGATTTCTGCAAAGCGCTTCTTGATAATGGGCGAAATGAATTTTGTTTTTGACAGGAATTCGTCAAAGACCTGTCTTCGCTTCAGGTCGTCCTTTTGGATATTGTTGAACTGCCGCCAGGTGCTCCAATTGACAGGCTCTTTCCCCAGCCGGTGCTTTGCGGACGCTATCTTTTGATTTCGAATGTTGTAAAGCTTTAGTTCCAGTTTTTTTGTTGTAGAGTCCGCCACGCTTTCAAGGGCTGTCAAGTAGAGTTCACGCGGCTCTGAAAAAGTGTCGAGGAAGAGCCTCGCATTGAGGTTCTTCATTTCCGCGAGTTTTTCGATGGTTTTCTCGCTGTGTATCAACCCAGCGTACTGCTTGTAGCGCTCATCGGAATCAGCGACACAGATTCGCTCCTCAATTTCACACCACTGCTCCAGGTTCATGACAACTTGCTCCGGACAAACTTATTTTTTAATCTTGAGCAGAGCGCGATTCAAGTAATTTACCGGCATGTACGCTCTGTGGATCTGGAAAATCTAAAAAGGAAAAGGAGGCGTCTACGCACCGGCCATATTGTTGCGCAGTTCGACGCCCCTGTGGTCATCCGAAGCCTGCGCTGCCGCCTTGTGCATTTCCGATAGGGCACATCCCATCTCGGCTTCTGGCTTGCCCCTTCTCATCAAGCCCCTGTAGAGGCCTGCTTCAAGGGTCTGCCCGTGAGCCTTCTCCCACTCCTCGACAGGGATGCTGAACTTTTTCTGGATCCTGTCGCGGTACCATTCTGGGATTACGTTGAACGCACAGAACGGAATGATTCTAAGGTCTGGAGTAAGGTAGTGGATGTCACACCTCTGCAGCCTTTCAAGGTCTTCGTTGTACTTGTCCTGGAAGTGCATCATGCCCAGGAACATCGACCTCACGTGCCATGAACCTACAGAGTCAAAGTTGCGCTTTAGCAGAATGCTGGAGAACATCTTGGCCAGATCCAGTCCTCTTGGCTGCTTTTCCTTGTCAACAAACTGCTTTAGCTTGCGAACAACTTCCAGCATCGCCCAGTACCTGTTTGCGCCTGACCTTATTTCGTCTGACTTTTCTTCAAAGTACTCAAGGACGCCTTTTATGTCAACAAACGAAGTGAGCGGTATTAGCTTTTTGGTTTCCACGTCTTCAAAGACATAGGTGCCTGCTCCGCAAGCGAAGTGAATCGAGAGTTCGTACTTTGGCTTTTTGCTGAATGCTTCAATTATGTTTGTCATTGGCATGCATGACGGCACCGGGAACCATCCATCCTTTGAAATCTCGCCGTTAGTCTGTTCCTCGATACGCTCAATGCAGTCTGGAATCGTGATTCTGTATTTTTCGCGCTCCTTCTTTGTCATTCTTCCTGTCAGCGACACCGGCTGGAAGTTGACTGCGTGCACCACGTCTAGGTTCTTTTGCGCGAACCTGATTATTCCGCCCAGTTCGTGGTCGTTGATTGATTTGATTACCGTCGGGACAAAGACTACTGTCATCCCGCATTTTCTTGCAGATTCAAGCGTGTATGGCACTTCCCAGTGGTTCTTGGGGTTGGTCCTTGGGGTCACTCCGTCAAATGACAGGTAGAGGTTGCTTACTCCAGCAGTTCTCACTTGTCGCATGGTCTCCGGAGACATGGCCAGCTTGATTCCGTTCGTGTTCAGCTGAACGTGGTCAACTCCTTCTTCCTTCATGACCTTGATGATCTCGGTGATGTCATCACGCAGCATCGGCTCCCCTCCGGTGATCTGGATAGAGTTACCGGCAATGGGCTTTTCCGCCTTCAGGGTCTTCATCATGGCCCTGACCTGCTCCATGTTCGGCTCATACAGGTATGCGCCTTCAAGGCCCTTCTTTACGTAGAAGAAGCAGTACCAGCACGTAAGGTCACACCTGTTCGTAATGATCATGTTTGAAAGTCCTGAATGGGAAAGGTGGTTCGTGCAAAGCCCGCAGTTATTCGGGCATGAACACTTGTCGATCATTACGTTAGGGGCGTGCGCGCCCTTGCCGTCCATCCAGTAAGTGCTAAACTTGTTGTACATTTCGTACGAGCCAAAGTAGAGCTCTTCACACTCGCCGTGTGACGGACAGGTCTTTGTCATAAACACCTTGCCCTCCCGTTCGAACACTTCTGCGTCCAGAATCATGTTGCAGTCGGGGCAAATGCTCTGGGTGAACCTGATCGTACGCCTAGCGCCTACGGTCTTGCTAGTCGTATTCGAAATTTGTATTAGGTCCATACTATTATCTTACAAAGAATCTCGCCATTTTGTATATAAATATAACTTACCAATTCATACGGTGAATAGGGACATTGGTCTGTTTATATAGCCTCGAGCGACCGGTTGAGGCGACCTAGACCCCTCGGTTCGAAAAGGCACCTTTCCACGTATTTAAAGGTAAATATACCGCCAACCCACAAGTTCGGGATAATTGAGCATAAGCGACAGGTCAAGGAAGGCGATGGAAGACCTTGGCTTGACGAGCTATGAAATCCGGGTTTATGTTTCTCTCCTAGGGTCGGGCTCAATGACCGCGGCGGACATCTCCAAGCGGTCGGGAGTCCCCTATTCCAAGATTTATGAGGTTCTGAACAGCTTGGAGGACAAGGGCTGGCTGGAATCTGACAGCTCCCGGCCTCAGAATTTCTACCCCAAGTCGCCTTCTACGGCCCTGGAAGCCACCCGAACAATGTACGACAATCGCTTCAGGGAAAGCCAGAGTTCGATAATCAGCGAACTTATGCCTATCTATACGAAGAGCGGGGCCAAAGAGAGGCCAGAGATCTGGGTCACTACCGGAATCATGAATATTGCCACCAAGGTGAATGAAATCATCCAAAGTAGCCAGCGCGAACTCCTGGTGGCCTTGCCATTCGCTGCAGAGAGCGTTACCCGGCCACTTTTGCCAGTCTTGAGAGTCTTGAGTGACAAGGGCGTCAGGGTAAACATCCTCGCCTCTTCCAAAATGCACCCAGAAACGCTCAAGAGCCTTTCAAGGGTCGCGGCGGTCAGGGTAAAGGACGGCCTTTTCGGGGGCGGCGTGATCGGGGACGGCAAGCAGGTGGTGATACTGCTAAGCGAGGGCAGCAGTGACGGCGGCAAAGTCGAGCCGGTTGCTATCTGGGCCGAACACCCTGGACTTGCAGTTTTTGCAAGGGGGTATTTCCAATATCTCTGGGCAGACTCGCTCCAGGATTTCAAAAAGAAATCAAAGTAAAACCGCGCTTTCTTGTACCGAACGCAGTTTCAATCATGTCGCAAGAACACGTTTTGAGATCCCACTTCCGAAATCGAGTGACTCAACCCGGCCCAACCAAGCACTCTGGCTGCATTTCGTTCGGCAAAGGGGCCTTGACTGCTTACGGTTCTGAAACGATCTCAATCGAAATCAGCTGCTGTTTCGTCTGAGGTCCTTGGCTCGAATCTGTCACAGTTAGTTCTACAGTATAGTTTCCTATCGAGTCAAACGTCCTTGTGACATTCTGTTCTGTAAGGACAGCGCCGTCGCTGAATTTCCACTGAAACAGATATGGCTTCTGTCCACCTTTTGCGTCTGCACGGAAGAAGCCCTCCTCACCCAAGGATAGATTCGATTTGTAATGTGACCCAATCCTCAGGTTATCTTCAAATGATTTCAGATAGGCCGAATCAAGCCAGGGATTATCGGCGTCCTCCACGACTCGCTGATACAAATCGTCTTCACTGGGTGCCAACGCTAGCGAAACTCCGACTCCGACAGCTATGCCAATTGCAACGAAAATCATGGCAAATCTAAGGGACTTGGAGAGCGTCAATATTGTTCTTTGAAATTGCATTTGAGTTATACAAAGGTTATCGTTGCGTGTGGTTTCTGGTGACATGTTATTGAATTATGGATGATACCCGAAGGGTCGTGTGCTTGGCAATTGAAGTCCTCGCGCCGAAATCCTCTCCCATTCTAATTATCTTCACACTCATGGTATCGCATCTATTCAAAGTGCTGAACGAGATCTTATAGTACGAGTGGTCTACAGGGTGATAATTGAATGTGATTCGGTCTGATATGGCAACTTGGTAATGCCACATCCGCAGGTCGAGTACAAGATGGCCGGGCACGCTCGTCTTGATAAAGTTAGTGCGCACTAATAATAATAGTGCGGTCTAACAATAATAGCATAGACTATTAATGTTAGCCCAGGGCAACATTTAATTAATTGACTCGCCAGCTGTTACCTGTGCCTCATTCTACGATTCTATTAATTACTGCTATTTCGCTGGCGCTACTCACGAGTTTATTTGCTGTCTATTCCTTCTCCGATAACCAATTTTTTGCCACTGCACAAGATAATAACGCGAAGAAAGTCGTAAACGGGGGCCACGGGCTTGGTTATTACGAGACTACTGGCGAGATGCTCGACCCGGTAGGAACGAATGGAGGAGCGAATACTGGAATCGATTCAATGGAGTATCTGCGTTCCTTCAATTATGGCAGAGTTAGTACGATGGAAGATGGAACAACTTTGCGCGAATTTACAATAATTGCGCAAGACGCGACGCTAGAGGTGTCTCCGGGCGTATTCATGGAGGCATGGACCTTTAACGGAACGATTCCCGGTCCCACGTTTAGGGCAACAGAGGGCGATCTAATCAGAATCATGTTCATCAACAATGGCACGAGTCCGCATACTATCCACACCCACGGCATACACAAGTCAGAGATGGATGGTGTCTTTGAAATAGTCAACCCTGGAGGGAGGTTCGTTTATGAATTCTATGCGGAGCAGTTCGGAGTGTATCCCTACCACTGTCACGTCATGCCACTGGAAGAGCACATTTCACGCGGTCTATACGGCGCGTACATTGTCGATCCGAAGGACAATCCCCGACCGGACGCAGACGAAATGGTAATGATAATGAACGGCTACGATACCGACTTTGACACTGAAAATAACTTTTACACCGTAAACGGTGTGCCGTACTATTACATGAATCATCCGATAGAAATCGAAAAGGACAGGCTGATCAGGGTGTACCTAGTCAACATGCTCGAGTTCGACCAGATAAATAACCTCCACCTCCACGGAAACCTATACAACTTGTACCGGAGCGGAACCAGCCTGGAGCCCGATGAGCTGACTGACATGGTCACAATGAGCCAGGGGGAGCGGGGCATTTTGGAATTCAACTACAAGTACCCTGGCCAGTACATGTTCCACGCACACAAGACCGAATTTGCAGAAAAGGGGTGGATGGGGATGTTCTCGGTTAAGGATGGCGGCAATTCCACAGCCCGAGAGTCGCTGCCGCATTATTCAGGGGGCAGCGGATAGAAGTGGAGAGGAAGGAGGGTCAGCAGGAGCCCAGCGGCGAGGTGTCGACAGCCGGAACCCCCCGCGTGAAGACTGTTGCCATTGCGATTTTGCCTCTCGCGGTTCTGGGAGGAATGGTGCTTTTTCTCTTTGGACCCGGCCAGGCGATATTGAATCTAGGAATACCACTTCCGAACGTCACCATCGAAAGA
>DATEEE010000057.1:0-3134 GCA_035281285.1 Nitrososphaera sp. | reverse complement strand
CAGTTCTTCTTCGAAAAGTCCCCTTCCCCTTCTGATGAACTTGAGCCCGTTCCATTCGAGGGTGTTGTGGGAGGCAGTGACTACCATTCCCGCCCCATGGCGGACGGCTTCCCTAAAGACCGCAGGGGTTGGCGCGACGCCAAGGTCCAATACGTCTATCCCCTGCGACATGAGGCTCGCCGTGGCAGCCTCGGAAATGATCCTGCCTGAAGGACGCGTATCCCGGGCAATGACACAGCTTCCGTTTCCAAGCCAGCTGCCAAAGTGCCGGGAGATGCTGTCCACTTCCCGGATTCCGAGATCCTTGCCGTAAATGCCTCTGATCCCGGATATCGATATTTTCAAACGTTGACAACATGATATAGCCAGTATTTAATGTCGCGCCAGAACTTGCACCGTTACACACCGCGTATCAGATGGTAAAAGCATCAAGGGGTACCGAATTGTGAACCGAGTTGACCAATAAGGATGAGGATGCCAATGAGCAGGCCAGTGCCGAGGACGACTTTGAGGTACGGAGAAAAGTGCCTGCGTCGGCCGATAGACATCAATTCTAAATGCAGATTAGTTCCCTCCGTTAAAAGGGCGGCGATACGAAGAACCCAATATGCGGCACAGAACTTTATTACAGAACAGCTATAGGAATGGGAAGCCAATAAGAAGCCACATGACTATCGAGGCTGCTCCCGCAATGCCGAGGATAATGTACGGTAGGTACCTGACGCGACGTGAGAAGCCTACTTCGTATGTCATTTTTTCAATCCTCGTACGCAATAACTAGTTCGCGATATTTACCCGTTCAGGAGTACGATGACTGCTCGACTGTTCCTGAACAATGTAATCGGGCTCAACAACATTGGGCAATAACAGATTATATCGCTAAGGGGAGTTGACGAGCAAATAGCTTGAGCTGTACTACAGGTACTATGATCGCATTTGCGATTGGCACAGCCGCGCTGTTCCATACCTAGTTTTATAGCTCCTCTCATGTATCCACACCGTGATAAGCACGAAAACGGTAGGCATGTTAGTCGCAGCGTTCGTAGCCGGGTCATTTGTGGCATCTCCCGAACTGAGGGTCTACGCTAGCACCATAGCCAACGACGTCATCTGTAGTGGATGCGTTGGAACGTCTGACCTGGCGGGCAATTCTGTAACGGCGGCAAAGATCAAAGACGCAGAGGTCAAGGCTGCTGAAATTGCAGCAGACTCGGTGGGAGCATCAGAGATACAGGGAGTTACAAAGCTCATTTTTGCACAGTGCTCGCCAACTGCGAGTCAAAAGAGTGCAACAACTCTGCCCCAGATCGGGTTCGCGGTTCAGTGCAGTGTTTCGGGGTCAGATAGCGATGACAGCGCTTCTGCTACTCTGAATGACACTAGTCACTGCTTCAGAGTCGCGTCTGCCGATCCTGCAAACAACTTGGTCAACGTGACGGTCAAGAACGAATGTACGTTCAATGCTTCTTTGGGAGCGCTCAGCTCGATTGCAGTAATAGTATATGACAAATAGAATAATTACGCGAGGCTAAGTCACGCACCCGCTATTTCGGAGTAATCAGCGATAGCATAGAAAAATCTGTTTGAGCTAGCACTGCCTGCGAGCCAGCCTGTCTCCCAGTAGTATTATCCGGCGCAAGTTATATAGTTCAAATAGCATATGCATGCTGACTTGAAATCGATTCCGAGTCAGAGATTTACTGGGGCTGCAACAGGAATCGAAATCATTCAAGACCCGCATACAATTCAAAAATTATACAACAACCTTGTCAAGTCAGCCAAGGAGGAAATAATGCTGTTTCTTCCTACCACTAGCTCGTTCTTACGAGAAGCGAGAATAGGCATAATTCAATCTCTTCACGACGCCGCCCGGGACAATGTTCGGGTCAAAGTCATAACTCCAGCTGACAAAAAGGCTGAGCCGCGAATGCAGTCGCTATTTGAAAACATGGAAGGCTTGGAACTTCGATGTATTAGGCAAGGAAGGGAGGCGCAAATGTCTGTCGATGCTAGGACGAAAATACTCATTGTCGACAAGAAAGAGTATCTAGTTGTGGAGCTAAAGGACGATTCGAAGGAAACCTTTGTGGACGCGGTGCGTCTCGCGGTTTATTCTGCAACAGAGTCGACCGTAAATTCGTATTTGACGCTTTTTGAGAGTTTGTGGGAGCAAGCAAAGCTGTACGAGCAGCTAGAAACCCATGACAAGATGCAACAAGAATTCATCAACGTCGCGGCGCATGAGCTAAGGACGCCCATTCAACCACTATTGGCTTTGATTGACATTCTAGACCTAAATAGCCAAGACGATGAAGAGGAGAAAGAAGTGCGAGGATTGACGAGACGGGACACTAGACTGATTGCGCGGAATATATTGAGACTTCAGCGACTTTCTCAGGCTATACTTGATTCGACCAGGATCGAAGGCAATACATTGCGACTAAATAAAGAAAAACTAGACCTGAATGAAGAGGTAAGTAATGCGATCACCGATGCGCGAGCAGCGGTCAAAAGACATGATTTGGAAATCAGTTTCAAGCGAACAGATGAACCAATAGCTGTGGAAGCGGACAGGATCAGAATTTTTGAAGTGGTTTCAAACCTCGTTGGAAATGCCATCAAGTTCACGAGTGCCGGCAAGATCGATCTGAAACTAGAAAGAATAGATAGTTTCGCCGTAGTAAGTGTCAGGGATACAGGTACAGGGATTGGCCCCGAGGTTTTTCCGAAGCTCTTCACGAAGTTTGGGATTGGGAGTGGGACCACATCCGGTTCAGGGCTCGGATTGTACATCTCTAGAGCGATCATCGAAGCGCATGGCGGCAGAATGTGGGCAGAAAACAATCATGACGGGAAAGGCGCCACCTTCAAGTTTTCATTGCCGACTTCTGATTAAGCCATCCAATCAGCGGAAGTTAAGATTTGCAAGCAAGTGGAACAAAATAAGATGCGTCCGAGCCTGAAACAGTGTGAACAGGCGACGAAACCCCTTATCTAGTATAATGTGCACGGTGATGATGAAATGACAAACATTGAGAATGATGCCAAAGACGCTAGTGATAAGGCACAGGCTGCGGCAAAAGCTGCGGCCAAGAAAGTGACTGACCCCGGACGGGATCTCGACTGGGAATACA
>DATEEE010000056.1:0-3468 GCA_035281285.1 Nitrososphaera sp. | reverse complement strand
TGGAAAAATGACTGAATCGTCATGGGAAACGCTTTAAAGAACTGAACTGGTGCAAGGATTGTGAGCAATAGCAAGTTTGTGCTGGATACAAGCATAATCATAGACGGCGAAATCACAAAGATGCTTGAAGCCGGCAACATCCCGCAAGGCAGCGCGATAATTATTCCTTTAGCGGTTTTGGACGAACTCCAGTCACAGGCCTCCACAAACAAGGAGCACGGATTTGTCGGGCTATCGGAGATAAAAAAAATCCGGGAGCTCTGTTCCACAAGAAACGTTCAGCTTCAGTTCGTCGGCCAGCGTCCGGATCTTGACGATATAAGACTTGCAAAGCATGGGAGAATCGATGCGATAATCAAGGACGTAGCGATGCAAGAGTCCGCCACCTTGATTACTGCCGACTACGTGCAGGCGCTGGTAGCCGAGGCCCAGGGAATCAAGGCAATGCACATCAGGGCGCCGACCAAGACAACCGACCTCCAGTTTGAAAAATTCTTTGACGAAACCACAATGAGCGTGCACTTAAAAGAAGGAACTTTCCCGGTCGCCAAGCGTGGAAAGCCCGGCAGTTTTGAGCTCACACGAATCGACAACGAGAGGACAACGTACCAGCAGCTCACGAAAATAATCCAGGAGGTATCCGAGGCAAGCCGGGTCACGGGCACCGGCTCGGTTGAAATTAGTCGGAGCGGCGCCACGGTGATCCAATTCGGAAACTTTAGGATAGCAATTACGCGGCCTCCATTTTCAGACGGTCTGGAAGTGACTATCGTCAGGCCAATCGTGCGACTTGTGCTTTCAGATTACAACGCAAGCGAAAAATTGATGGAAAGGCTGGCTGGAAAGGCGGAAGGGATCATTATCGCCGGACCGCCGGGCTCTGGCAAAAGCACACTTGCAAGCAGTCTGGCGCAGTTTTATTCTGAGCGGAAGAAAATAGTCAAGACGTTCGAGTCTCCAAGAGACCTTCAGGTGCCCGAAGAAGTCACCCAGTACGGGCCCCTTGAAGGGAGCTTTGAAAAAGCGGTGGATATTTTGCTGCTTGTCAGGCCTGATTACACGATATTTGATGAGGTCCGCAGAGCGCAGGACTTTCTGGTCTTTGCAGACATGAGGCTGGCGGGAGTTGGGATGGTCGGAGTCGTCCATGCAAGCAGCCCGCTCGACGCTATCCAAAGGTTCATGGGCAGGGTAGAGCTGGGCATGATACCGCACATACTCGACACGATTATCTTTGTAAAAGATGGCGGAATAAAAAAAGTCTACGAGCTGGGGCTGACCGTGAAGGTGCCCACCGGAATGACGGAGGCGGACCTTGCAAGGCCCCTGGTTGAAGTCCGGGACTTTGAAACTGGTACGATAGAGTACGAGATCTATACATTCGGTGAAGAAAATGTCGTGGTGCCCGTATCCAAGATTGCAAAGGAAGCCCAATCAGAAAGCGGAATCCGCAAGCTCGCTCGTTCCAGGATTATGGATCAGGTGCGCAGATTTGATCCTTCTGCCGAGGTCAACATACTTTCTGACAGCCGTGTGCAGGTGAGAGTGAGCAAGGAGGCAGCGCCCAGGCTGATAGGCAGGGGCGGCGCAACCGTATCTGAACTTGAGGAGTCGCTCGGAGTAAAAATAGACGTTGAAACCAAGATCCCGACGCTCGGAAAGGAAATCGAATTTGATATCAGCGAGTCGGGCTCTTCTGTGAACCTGATGGTGGACGAAAGCGCGGTGGGCCGGGCTGTCGACATTTACGTTAATGAAGAATACGCGCTCAGCAGCCAAGTTGGCAAGAAAGCCAGAATAAAAGTGGACAAGCGATCGGAGGCTGGAAGAAAAATAGTGAACGCCATACTCGGCGGGGACGAGGTAAAGATCTTTCTAAGCCGACGCTAGCTAAGGCCTAGGATGCCCCTGCTCTTTGCTAACCTGATAAACTCTTCGAGCTTTTTCAGGGTCTCGGGATGGAGATGATGTTCTATTCCTTCCGCATCTTCGTTCGCGGTCTCCTCTTCGACACCTATCATCTTTAAAAAGTCGGACAAGACTCCGTGCCTTTCATGCATGTTTTCGGCAACAGCCATTCCAGACTCGGTGAGGCTTATCCCCCTGTACTTTTCGTAGTTGATGTGCCCGGTCTCGTTTAGGCGCTGCAGCATCTTTGTGACGCTCGGGGAGCTCACGTTGAGGTAGCTGGAAATATCGACCGTGGTAGCGTATCCTTTGTGCTGTATCAATTCGTAAATGACTTCAAGGTAATCTTCCATGCGAGTTGACCTGGCAATCTTGTTAGTATTGTGCGCACCTTTTATGGACTCGAGCCGACTGCTTTTCGACCTCCTGTCTAGCCCGTCATGTGCCGCTTCTTTTGGTTTTTTTGCCAATCGTGCTAGCTCCAGCTATTGATAGAAATAGATAATATTGCCACCGTTAAAAAGCCTTGCAGTATCATGCGTCTAGTCATCGACGCGAAGCGCCTACTACCAATGCTCGGAAAGGAAAACCTTTTGCTGGTCGATACCAGGCCGTATGGAGAGTATTCGAAGTCGCACATCCCGGGCGCCGTCAACGTTGACTTGATGCAGTTTCATTGGATCGACACTTCCAAGGAAGGGATCAGGCAGTTCAACAGACAAATGAGGATCCTTCTTTCCAACATTGGGGTCAGCTCGGACAAGTTCGTAGTTTTCTACGACGCTGTCTCGGGCTCTTCGGCTGCCAGGGGTGTATGGCTGCTCCTTTACTTTTCTCATACCAAAGTGGCGATGCTCGACGGGGGGATGAGCGCTTGGAAGGCGAACGGCTTCAAGACGGAAACAATGAGCAACCCATTCCTGCATTCCGCATTCACGGGCAGGACGAATACGAAGTTACTGGCGGACTATAAACTCGTAAACTCCGCAATCCGCTCAGGCGGTGCAATAATCATCGATGCGCGGTCAAAGGCGGAATACGGCGGTAGCGCACCGAGGGCCGCCCGAGTTGGTCACATCCCCGGCGCGGTCAACATAGACTGGGCCGGTAACCTTGCAAATTATTCCTTCAAGCCGGATGCCAAGCTGAAGAAAAAGTATGAAAAGATACCAAGAGAAAAAGAAATAATCACGTACTGCCAAGGCGGTTACCGAGCAGCCAACACGTTCGTCGTCCTAAAAGATCTGGGATACAAGAATGTGAGGATGTATCTTGGATCTTGGGGAGAATGGGGCAACCGGCCGGATCTTCCTGTTGCTAATAAATGAGGTCCGAACTAGCCTCTAGCAGAGATTTTTTCTTTAGAAAGTAGCAATCTTTGATCCCTCTTTGCCGGGCGATACTCACAGCAAACATCTGTACAAAAAATGTTGTATACAAGATTGCATCAATTTCAGATTGGCCGGGCGCCGAAATTCTAGCAACGTTAAGTCGTTCAGTCTTTAGCTTTTGTTCCAAAATTGCGCTGCTGTCAGTATCGCGTCCGAGTATTATTATCCC